>JAZGFQ010000295.1:0-7401 GCA_036479635.1 Arenicellales bacterium | reverse complement strand
TCTTTAGATTCAGGCGTGAGTGAGTTAACGCCTGAAATGATGAAAGATAAGCCTAGCCGTAAGCTGTCTAAAGCAGTGAAAAAGGTGAAGGCGAGCGCTTCATAAGCGGCTAAAGAACAAGAGCATTTTAAAGGGAGCATTTGCTCCCTTTTTGTGTTTTTAGCTTAGTAATTTACAGTCATAATATGTGAGTTTACGGTCTTCGCTCATGAGATGAAATTTATGATTCATGGCTTGAGAGATCAGCATTCTACAGTTAATATCCAGTTTGCCGATTGAGTTTCTAATCATAATTACTTCGATTGTAATCGGTGACGTCTATATTCTGATGTAATAAGTATTTAAAATAAAATTATTGGATTAACTTACTGAGAATCCCCTGCATTTTCGGTATCCTACGCGCTGTTTAAATATTGCCCTAGAAAATCACTAGAATCCCATCATGGAACTCAACGAAATTAAGTCAACTTTAGCCGATGCTACCGAGCGTTTATTGTCGCTTAGGGGGTGTCTTTGACTACGATACTAAACGTGAACGCCTAGAAGAAATTGATCTGCGCCTGGAAGATGCTGGTGTTTGGGATAAGCCCAAAGAAGCGCAGGCTTTAGGGCGCGAGAAAGCTGAAATAGAAGGGCAGGTGCTGAAGCTGGATGCGTTCGCGCAATTAACCAAGGATTCCTTGGAGTTGCTGGATATGGCGGTTGAGGAAGGCGATGACGAGGCGTTGGCGCAAATTGAGCAAGATACTTTAAGCATTAAAACAGGCATTGAAGCTTTAGAGTTTCAGCGTATGTTTTCAGGCGAGGCGGATGCGAATAACGCTTTTATCGATATTCAATCAGGTTCGGGTGGCACTGAGGCGCAAGACTGGGCGGAGATGCTGCTACGTATGTATTTACGCTGGGGTGAGGGGCAGGGTTATGGCGTTGAGTTGATTGAAAAATCACCAGGCGATGTGGCAGGCATTAAAAGCGCCACGGTAAAGTTCGTGGGGCAATATGCTTATGGCTATTTGCGCACGGAATTAGGCGTGCATCGTTTGGTGCGTAAAAGCCCATTTGATTCAGGTAGCCGCCGTCATACCTCCTTTGCGGGGGTCTATGTTTATCCTGAGATTGATGATAGTTTCGAGGTTGAGATTAATCCTGCGGATTTACGCGTGGATACTTACCGCGCCAGTGGTGCGGGCGGGCAGCACGTGAATAAAACGGAGTCGGCGATACGTATTACGCATCAGCCTACGGGCATTGTGGTGCAGTGCCAGAATGATCGCTCGCAACATCGTAACCGAGATGCGGCGATGTCGATGTTAAAAGCGCGGATTTACGAGCGCGAAATGCAAAATCGGCGAGATGACCAGCAAACCACCGAAGATGAGAAATCAGATATCGGTTGGGGAAGCCAGATTCGCTCTTATGTGCTGGATCAATCACGCATTAAAGATTTACGCACGGGCGTAGAAACAGGCAATACGCAGGCGGTGCTCGATGGCAGCTTGAACCAATTTATCGAGGCGAGCTTAAAGGCTGGCCTTTAAATTTTCATATTTAAAGATTTTCGAATGACTTCAACAGAAGATAATGATCAGTTCGCGCAACGCTTGGCGAAACTAGATGCCGCCAAACAAAATGGTACGGCTTACCCAAACGATTTTAATCGCCAAGATTTTGCGGGCGATCTCTCGGCTAAATATGGCGAAACGAGTAAAGAAGATTTAGCCGAAGCGGCGATTGAGGTGAGCGTGGCTGGGCGTTTGATGACGCGGCGCATGATGGGTAAGGCAAGTTTTGTGACCATCCAAGACATGAACGGGCGCATTCAGCTATTTTTGCAAAAAAATGCCTTAGGCGATGAAGCCTATGATGAATTTAAGCACCTAGACATTGGCGATATCGTCGGCATTAACGGCACTTTATTTAAAACCCAGACCGATGAATTGTCGGTGCGCGTGGCATCCATTAAGTTGCTCACTAAGGCCTTGCGCCCCTTGCCTGAGAAATTTCATGGCTTAAGCGATGCTGAAACGCGTTATCGCCAGCGTTATGTTGATTTGATCATGAATCAAGACGTGCGCGATATTTTTGAAAAGCGCTCCGCTTCAATTCAATATATCCGTAATTATTTAGTTGAGCGCCGATATTTAGAAGTCGAAACACCGATGATGCACCCGATTCCAGGCGGGGCGGTGGCGCGGCCATTTAACACGCACCATAATACGTTGGATATTCCCTTATTCCTGCGCATCGCGCCTGAGTTATATCTCAAACGTTTAGTCGTGGGCGGATTTGAACGCGTGTTTGAAATTAACCGCAGTTTTAGAAATGAAGGCGTGAGCACGCGGCATAACCCAGAATTTACCATGCTGGAGTTTTATCAAGCTTATGCTACGTTTGAAGATTTAATGGATCTAACCGAAGATATGTTGCGCGGTTTGATTATAAAAATCACTGGCAGCGCGATGTTAACGTACCAAGAAAATGAGTTGGATTTTCAAAGCCCGTTTACACGCATGACGATGGTGGAATCTATTTTGCAGTTTAATCCTGATCTCAGCTTGGCCGATGTTGATAATCTTGAATCAGCTACAAAAGTGGCCGAAGGTATGAAGCTGTTGATTAAGCCATCATTTGGGCTGGGTAAGGTACAAACAGAGATCTTCGAAGAAACCGTTGAGCACCGTTTAATGAACCCCACTTTTATCACCGATTATCCCGTTGAAGTCTCGCCTTTATCGCGCCGTAATGATGACCGCCATGAAGTGAGTGATCGCTTCGAGTTCTTTGCCGCAGGCAGAGAAGTGGCCAATGGTTTTTCGGAGTTGAATGATCCAATCGACCAAGCGGAACGCTTTAAAGCCCAAGTGGCAGATAAAGACGCAGGCGATGACGAAGCCATGCATTTTGATGCCGATTATATTCGCGCATTAGAATATGGTTTGCCGCCCACTGCGGGTGAGGGCATTGGCATTGATCGCTTGGTGATGTTGTTGACGGATAGCGCTTCGATTCGTGAAGTGTTGTTGTTTCCGTTAATGCGCCCAGAAGCCTAGCCCTAAACCTAGCCCCCTAAACACTAAATGAACTTACCCTTTAAGATAGGCCTACGTTACACCCGTGCAAAACGGCGCAACCAGTTTATCTCGTTCATTTCTTTAGTCTCGATGCTCGGTATTGCGCTGGGTGTCTGGGCGTTGATTACGGTGTTATCGGTGATGAACGGCTTTCATAATGATTTGCGAAACCGTATTTTAGATGTGGCCTCTCATGCAACCATCACTTCCTATAATGGGGTGATGCGAGACTGGCAGGGCGTTGATCAATTAGTCTCTCAAAACCCTGAAGTGAAAGCTTCTGCGCCTTATGTTTTGGGGCAAGGCATGGTGATGCGCTCAGGTGAAGTGCATGGTGCGTTGATTCGCGGGGTCGAGCCTGAGCGCGAGAAAGAGGTTTCTAAGGTGTTGTCTAGATTAATCGAAGGCAATGCCGATAGCCTACAATCAGGGGGCTTCAGCATTATTATCGGTAACGCTTTGGCGCAAAATTTAGGCGCGCAATTGGGCGATAAATTAACCTTGGTCGCGCCGAAAGGCCGCGTCACCCCTGCAGGTTTATTACCCCGCATGAAGCGTTTTACCTTGGTGGGTATTTTTGAAATCGGTGCATATCAATACGACAGTGCCTTGGTGTTATTGCACATCGATGATGCTGCTTTATTTTTAGGCAGTAAGGAAGGCGTGAGTGGTCTACGCCTTGCTTTGACGGATACTTTTGAAGCGCCGCGCATACGCAGTGAGCTAATCGCGCAAACCGAAGGCCAATATTACATTCGCGATTGGACGCAAGATAACGTGAGCTTTTTTGCCGCGCTTAAAATTGAAAAGCGGGTGATGTTTATCATTTTAGGGCTGATTATTATGGTGGCAGCGTTTAATATTGTATCCACTTTAATCATGCTCGTCACCGATAAACAAGCCGACATCGCTATCTTAAGAACCTTAGGGATGTCGCCAGCCAATATTATGCAAGTGTTCATGGTGCAAGGCACGGTAATTGGGGTGATCGGCACGATTTTAGGCGCAATTTTGGGCGTGATTACCGCGCTGAACATTGCCAAAATTGTCGCTTTTATCGAAGGTTTATTTAACATCGAGTTTTTCCCGAGCGATGTTTATATCATCAGTGGTTTCCCCTCTGAAATGCGTATTTCGGATGTCATTAGCGTGATTGTGATGTCGTTGGTCTTAAGCTTCTTTGCCACCATTTACCCTGCATGGCGCGCTTCTAAACTGGACCCTGCTGAGGCATTGAGATACGAATGAGTGCGCAAGATATTGCTACTGTGTTGCTGGCCGATGGCGTGTCGCAAACCTTTGATGATGGTCATTTAAGCGTTGAGGTTTTAAAACATATTAATCTTAACGTTAAGTTTAAAGAGCAAATCGCTATTGAAGGTGCATCAGGTTCAGGTAAAAGTACTTTACTGCATTTATTAGGGGGTTTGAGCCAGCCAAGTAAAGGAAAAATCCTCATTGATGGGCAGGATGTATCTGCCTTGAGCGATAAAGCCTTGGGTGCGTTGAGAAACCAAGCCTTGGGCTTTGTGTACCAATTCCATCATTTGCTGGCTGAATTCAGTGCCTTAGAAAACGTCGCCATGCCGCTGTTAATTCGCGGCACGGATCAAGATGAAGCGTACGCACGTGCGGCTGAATTGCTCACGCAAACAGGCTTAGGCAAGCGCATCGAACATAAGCCAGGTGAATTATCAGGTGGTGAACGCCAACGTGCGGCAGTGGCGCGTGCGTTAGTCACTCAGCCTAAGTGCATTTTAGCCGATGAGCCCACGGGCAATTTAGACTATCAAATCGCCGATCACATCCACGGCATGATGGTGGAATTAAACCAGCATTACGGCACTGCCTTAGTGGTGGTTACCCACGATCGTCAATTAGCGGCAAGAATGCATCGGCAGCTTAGACTGGTCGATGGTGAGCTTAAGCCTAAGTAAGACCCAGTGGGCGAAACACCTAAATGGCGTTGTTTGGCGGATATTGAGCATCAGCTCACGCAAATGCAAATTATCGCATTGTCAGATCAAGGCTCTTTAACACGGCAAATCCGTTTAAGCTGTGAGGCGACATTTGATGTGCATTTGATTTCTAGCGCAGAGGTGGCGCCAAACGCACAAGAGGTGTGTTTATTGCAGTTAGATAAAAAGATAAAAGTTATTTCAAGGAAAGTGTATTTGCGCTGTCACAAAATACCACAGATATTTGCCAAGACCATCATTGGCTTAAGTTCAGAAAACCAAACCTTTACCGATAAAATAAAAGCGCTGGGAGAGCAATCACTCGGCAGTATTTTATTCAAAGATCCTTTGGCCAGAAAACAGGCGGTGGGTTTTGCGCAGTTAAGTGCCCAAGATGCTTTCTTTGAAGATGCGTTTTCAGAGAACTTAAATTCATATTATTGGGTGCGTCGAAACTTGTATGATTATGAAGGCGTATCTTTGATCGTCTATGAGGCATTTTTATCCGAAGAATGAGCCAGCAGAATGTGTCATTGAAATCGGCTATTTGCTAAGGTTTATGCTGGCATTAATTTACTTGTAATATTCTATGATTATGATTGCAACCTAAGCCGATTTTCAATAGAATGCGCCACCTTGATGCGGGGTGGAGCAGTTTGGCAGCTCGTCGGGCTCATAACCCGAAGGTCACAGGTTCGAATCCTGTCCCCGCTACCATTTAAAAGGCGGTTGATATTTAAGTATTTTTAAAAATCAGCCACCGAACTGGCAGCAAATAAAATGGGCTATAAGCTCATTTTTTTTGCTTTAAACTTTGGCAATCGTAACTTAAATAGAGGGCGAAAATGCAAGCAGATTCAAAAGGCATACGCGCCTTACTTGAAGGGTCTATCGAAGCGATGGGCTATGAGTTATTATTGATTGAGCAAACGCATAATCAACGCGACCCAGTCTTGCGCTTATACATTGACGCGCCGGGTGGCATTTTAGTGGATGATTGCGTTAAAGTGAGCCGCCAAGCCAGTTTGATTTTAGATCTGGAAGACCCGATTCAAGGCACGTATGCCTTAGAAGTGACGTCTCCAGGTACGGATCGGCCCTTGGTGAAGCAAGCGCATTTTGAGCGTGATAAAGGCGAAGTTATCCGGGTAGTGACGCATGACTATATTTTAGGTCGCCGCCGTTTTAAAGGCCGCTTGCTTGAAGTCAGTGAGGGGGGAATTGTCATTGAAGTGGATGGCGAAGAATATGATATACCGATGGATAGCATCGATACGGCGCGCTTAGTGCCTAATTTTGATCACTAGATATCCATCCAAAAATAGAACCATAAGAACTAAACATTAGATTAGGACGAAATCATGGCCATTAGTAACAGAGAAATTCTACTCACCGCAGAAGTGCTTTCGCGTGAAAAAGATCTTGATCGTGAAGTGATCTTTTTAGCGGTAGATGCAGCATTGGCAACGGCAACGCGTAAATTCCATAAAGATGAGATTAATGCCTGCGTGGATGTTGACCGCGAAACGGGTGATTATGCAACCTTCCGCATTTGGGATATCGTTGAAGACGACCATGAAGAGTTTGATGAAGCATTTCACATTAAAGTCTCTGATGCATTAAATGTCGATAAGCTAGAAGTCGGCGGCGTGGTAAAAGAAGCCATTGAACGCGCTGAATTTGGGCGTATTCAAGCACAGGCGGCTAAGCAAGTTATCATGCAAAAAGTGCGTGAAGCTGGGCGTGAGCAAGTCATTGAACGCTTTGAATCACGCGTTGGCGAGATGGTCTCCGGCACAGTTAAGCGCATGGAGCGGGGTGATGTCATCGTTGATTTAGGCGATGCCGAAGCGGTGTTACAGCGCCGTAACCAAATTCCGAATGATGGCCTTAGAACAGGCGATCGTATTCGAGCCTTATTACAAGAAGTGCGCCCGACTAACCGTGGCCCTCAATTGTTTTTAGACCGCGTATCGCCTGAGTTTTTAATCGAATTATTTAAGATTGAAGTGCCTGAAGTAGGCGAGGGCATCATTGAAATTCATGGTGCTGCGCGTGATCCAGGCATACGCGCTAAAATTGCCGTACAAGCGAATGATAAGCGCATTGATCCAGTCGGTGCCTGTGTCGGTATTCGTGGCTCACGTGTGCAGAGTGTCTCTAACGAGATTGCAGGCGAGCGCGTTGATATCATTGTTTGGTCAGATCAAATCGCTGAATTTGCTTTGAAATCATTAGCGCCAGCTGAAATCGAATCGTTGATTATTGATGAAGATAAGCATGCCATCGATGTGGTCGTCAGCGAAGAAAATCAATCACGCGCCATTGGCCGTGGTGGCCAAAACGTGCGTTTAGCCGCTGAATTAACTGGC
>JAZGFQ010000294.1:0-7664 GCA_036479635.1 Arenicellales bacterium | reverse complement strand
CCGCGACCAAAGCTGAATTTGATGCAGGCGTAGAGAAGATCGGCATGCCGTGCATCATTAAGCCTATTATGAGTTCATCCGGCAAAGGCCAAAGCACGATCAGCTCTGAAGCGGACATTCAGACTGCGTGGGATTATGCACAAGAAGGCGGCCGTTCAGGCGCGGGCAAAGTCATCATCGAAGGTTTTGTTAATTTCGATTATGAAATCACCCAACTCACCGTGCGGCACATCGGCGGAACGGACTATTGCGAGCCGATAGGTCATGTGCAAGTCAATGGTGATTATCGTCAATCATGGCAACCACAAGCCATGAGCGAAGCCGCGCTTATAAAATCTATAGAGATTGCTAAGCAAATAACCGATGCATTAGGCGGCCGAGGTATTTTTGGTGTTGAGCTATTCATCAAAGGCGATGAGGTTATTTTCAGTGAAGTCTCGCCTCGCCCGCATGATACAGGTATGGTGACGATGATCTCACAAGATCTATCTCAATTTGCATTACACGCACGCGCCATCTTAGGCTTGCCGATTCCGAATATCCATTTTCACGGGCCATCCGCTAGCAGCGCATTAGTCGTTGAAGGCCATTCTGACAAAGCACTTTATTCAGGCTTAGGTGCAGCGTTGCAACAAAGCGATACTCAATTACGTTTATTTGGTAAACCTGAAGTACAAGGCGAAAGAAGAATGGGCGTTGGGTTAGCGCGCGCAGAAACGGTTGAACTTGCTACGGATAAAGCTAAGGCGGTCACCGAAGCCATTCAAGTTGATTTATAGTTTTAAACCTTAAAAGCCACGTCATATCGAGCGAAATCAAAACATAAAAGGCAGCCTCAGGCTGCCTTTAAACACTGATTCAAACCAAAGGTTTTAAGAAAAAACGCTTTGCGAACCCGTTGCTTCAACCAATAAATAATAAAAAGTTAAACGCTGTTTTTGTCTAGAATCTTTCATCTTCTCGCAGGTCGCTGCAATAAGTGCATCTAACTCAGCATCAGACTTTTTCAAACCTAATTTCTTTTGTAAGAAATTCTTACGCACGGTATCCAACTCTTTAGGATCACCACACGCAACTAAGCGCGTATCAGGCTTACTCATCACTAAACGATAACTTTTTAGCATTGACTTCACTAATTCCTCGTCTGCTTTACTGTATTTATTAATGTCATCACAACATTTACTCATCATATCAATAGCCATTGTATTCTCCTCTTTGGCGTTAAAATTTATTCGCTTCGCTTTTAAACCGAATACGAATGCTTAATATCTTTCTTGGTGTTAAATCGCTCTATCGCGAGTTCAATAAGCTTAGCGACTAATGCCGCATAGGGCAAGCCACTTGCTTGCATCAATTTAGGGTACATACTGATTGGCGTAAAGCCTGGTATCGTGTTGATTTCATTGATATATACGTCATCTGTTTTCGTATCAACGAAGAAATCTACTCGGGCAAGGCCGCTACCACCAATCGCCACAAACGCCTGTTGCGCATATTGCTGCACTTTATCACTAGCGATTTCAGAAATGGCCGCTGGGATGTGTACGCTAGCGGTATCCTCAACATACTTAGCATCATAATCATAAAACTCAGCCCCTGCGCGAATCTCACCCGCAACAGATGCCTCAAGATCTTCATTGCCTAATATCGCGCATTCAATTTCAGCCATGCCTTCAAAACCGTTTTCAACCAATACTTTTAAATCAAATTTGAGCGCGTAGTCGATGGCCTCCGCTAAAGTGGCTTTAGAATCGACTTTACGAATACCCACACTCGAGCCCATATTGGCCGGTTTGACAAATAAAGGGTAATTTAAATCTTGATCTATTTCATCCAGAATATTGCTCGATTCATGCGCCCACTCATGCGCCTGTACTTCCAGATAATCTGCCTGTGGAATGCCTGCTGCTTCAAATAGTTTTTTGGATAATAATTTATCCATACCACAAGCCGATGCCGCTACACCGCAACCGACATAGGGCACATCAAACAATTCAAACAAACCTTGAATCGTACCATCTTCACCATAAGGGCCATGCAACACAGGGAAAAGGACGTCCGTTTTATAATCTAAGGCCTGAGCATTGCTTAAATCAATGAAGCTACCCGCATGATTCAAATCGGGTAAAACAGCTATACCTGCATCGGGGTTTACAACACCTTCAGAAATAAGTGCATTGATATCGGCACGTTCATCAAAGCGCCACTGGCCTTGTTCGGTGATACCAATAAACTGGATATTAACGGGCAAGTTCTGAATGGACTCAACCAATGACTGCGCAGAGATCACAGACACGGCATGCTCGCAAGAACGGCCGCCAAACAGAATGAGTAAATTGATGGGGGTGTTATCCATGCCTGATGATAACCCTTTTGGCATCAAAGAAAACTGAACCTTATTTGCCCAGCATCAAGAATTGCGTCATATCCAGCATATTGCCAATCCAAGGCAGGATAAACAACAAGGCTAAAATGTTCACGGCTAATAAGGCTTTAATCGCCCAATGGTTATTCGCCACAGGTGGGGCATTGTCATCAGGCACATCAAAATACATGGTTTTGATGATGCGTAAGTAATAATACGCACCAATCACAGCGAGCAACACCGCGACAATCGCCACCCACACTAGATCACCTTGGATCAAACTCAAGATCACCGACATTTTGGCGAAGAAACCTGCAAACGGCGGAATACCTGCCATCGAGAACATCAGCACTAACATTAAGAACGCCATCAAGGGGCTACGCTGAGACAAGCCTTTGAAATCAATAATGCGCTCAGATTCAGTTTGTTTATCGGATAATAGTAAGATCACACCAAACGCGCCCGCACTCATGACGGCGTAGATCAGCACATAAAATAAGGCAGCGCTATAACCTGCCGCCGTGCCACTCAAAATACCAAACAGAAAGAAACCCATGTGCGAGATAGTAGAATACGCCAGCATACGTTTAATATTAGTTTGCGCTATCGCAACAATATTACCCAGTGCCACCGACGCCAGTGCCAAAATAATCAACATCGGCTGCCAGGTTATATGCTGTACCTGCAAGGTATCGACTAAGAGGCGAATCACCATCGCAAAGGCGGCTATTTTGGGTGCGGCGGCTAAGTAAGCCGTCACCGAAGTGGGCGAGCCTTGGTACACATCAGGCACCCACATATGGAAAGGCACTGCGCCTAATTTAAACGCCAAGCCCACAACCACTAATACAACCGCAAGCGAAACGCCTAAATTATCTGACTCTAAAGCTGCTAGCTGTGTTGCGATCGTATCGATCTGCAAAGAACCGGATAAGCCGTATAACAAAGACATCGCATAGAGCAAAATCGCTGAGGCCAAGCCGCCTAAAATGAAATATTTAATCGCCGCTTCCGAGGCCACGCGCGAATCGCGATAAAACGCCACCAGTGCGTAGAGACTGAGCGAGAACAACTCTAAGCCTACATATAAAGTGAGCAAGTGTGCGGACGAGGCCATCACCATCATACCGACCACACCAAATAAACCTAAGACATAAAACTCGGTTTTAAAATAACCACGTTCTGCGTTATAACGCGCACCATAAATAAACACGGCAGCGGTAATAAAGGCGATGAAAGCTTTAATCACTGAAGACATTGAATCGGCGATATAGGCATCATTAAACGCAAACTGCGCTTCTTCAGGCCTGCCTAATAGTGCCAGTAAGCCTGCTAAAATGAGGCTAGAGACGCTCATTACAAACGGCATGAAATTAGGGCAACAGCTCTTATCGTATAAACGATACATTAAAATTAAACACGCCATTACCGAGATTAAAATCTCCGGCAAGGCCGCCATTATATTTAAACTTTCTAACATCATAGCTTGGACACCGCCACATGCGCTAACAGGTTTTCAAGGGTGACGCGCATTACGTCTAATAAAGGGGCTGGCCATACGCCCACTAAAATAGTGAAGCCTGCCAGAATACTCATAAACAACATCTCGCGGCCACTTAAATCTTTCAAGCCCGCCACGCTGTCTTTGGTCATCGCGCCGAACATCACGCGTTTGACCATCCACAAGGTGTAAGCCGCACCGAGAATGAGCGTGACCGCTGCGAGTGCGGCAATCCAGCCATTGACTTGATACGCGCCCAAAATAACGAAGAACTCACCAACAAAGCCTGACGTACCTGGCAAGCCTGCGTTGGCCATCGCAAACAATACCGCGAAAAATGCAAACTTTGGCATGACCTGCGCCACACCACCATAGGCTGAAATTTCTCTGGAATGGAGGCGGTCATATAACACGCCCACTGCTAAGAACATTGCGCCTGAAATAAAACCGTGCGAGATCATTTGTATCATCGCGCCTTCTAGAGCCATCTGGTTAAACAAGAAAAAACCTAAGGTGGCAAAGCCCATGTGTGAAATAGACGAATAAGCAATCAACTTTTTCATGTCGTTTTGCACTAAGGCCACGAAAGCAATGTAGATCACGGCAATCAACGATAAGGTAATCACGATGCCGCTAAGTGCATGGCTGGCATCGGGAGTGATCGGTAAGTTAAAACGCAGAAAGCCATAGCCGCCGAGTTTTAACATGATAGCGGCTAAAATCACCGAGCCGCCCGTGGGTGCTTCAACGTGTGCATCGGGCAGCCAAGTATGTACTGGCACCATGGTCAATTTGACCGCAAAGGCCATGAAGAAAGCGACGAAAATCCATTTTTGCTCAGTCATGGATAAGACTAGATCATGAAAATCTGAGATCACGAATGAACTGCCTGCCTTGTTGTATAGATACAGCAAGGCTACCAACATTAATAATGAGCCGAGCAGTGTATATAAGAAGAATTTAATCGTGGCGTAGATACGATTCGGGCCACCCCAAATGCCGATGATCAAAAACATCGGCAGCAACATGATTTCCCAAAACAGGTAAAACAACATCGCATCTTGCGCAGCGAATACGCCAATCATCACGCCTTCCATAATTAAGAAAGCAGCGAAGTATTGCGCGACGCGCTTTTGAATCACCACCCAACTTGAAATCACGACGATCAAAGTGAGCAAAGTGGTGAGTAAAATTAATGGCATTGATATGCCATCCACGCCTAAGAAATATTCAACATTAAAATACGGTATCCACTGCGCGCGCTCAACAAACTGCATGGCCGCTGTGCTCCGATCAAAATCCATCCAGAGCGGAATACTTAATGCAAAAACTAATATAGATACTGCTAAGCTAAATACTCGCGCGGCTTGTGCATCTTCTTGCTTAGAGAAAAACAATACCGCCACGCCACCAATGATCGGCAGCCAAATTAAAATACTTAATAAAAACTCATTCATCTTATGCGCCTCTTACATCCATATCGCATAGGCGATGAGTAATACTAAACCAATCATCATCGCAAAGGCGTAATGATAAATATAGCCTGTTTGTATGCCGCGCATTTTCTTCGCAGCTGAACCGATTAACCGTGCGCTACCATTGACGATTTTATCGTCAATTAAGCCTGCATCAATACCTTTCCATAAGCCCTTGCCGAGGATAACTGAGCCTTTGGCAAACACCGCTTGAAAGGCTTCATCTACCCAGTATTTATTTTCTAAGATACGCGTAATCGGCGCAAACCGAGTGGCGATCTTGCTCGGCAATGCAGGCATTTTGATATAACACAACCATGCAAAAAAGATGCCACCGACTGCCAGCCAAAAAGGTGCCGTGCTGATCCCATGTATCATCGCGGATACTAATAAGGCAACGCCGGTTGCACCATGATGATGGTGTGCCATTTCCTTAATCACATCATGCTCGCTGGCGATAAAAATCGCATCTTTGAAATAATCACCAAACAACATTGACTCAAAAAACACTGTGCCCGCCATAATGGAAGGAATCGCTAATAAGATTAACGGCCACACTACTACAGCAGGAGATTCTTTCAGGCCATGCTGCGTATGTTCATCCGCACGGCTTTTTCCGTGGAAGGTCATGAAGATTAATCTGAAGGAATAAAAAGCGGTGACGAATACGCCGATTAATACCGCCCAATAGGCATAATGTGCGCCGAATAAATGGCTGGCATGAACGGCTTCAATAATAGAATCTTTAGAAAAGAAACCCGCAAAAGGTGGAATGCCTGCCAAGGCTAAAGAGCCAATAAACATGGTGATGTACGTGATCGGCATAATCGATTTCAAGCCACCCATTTTGCGCATATCTTGCTCATGGTGCATGGCAATAATTACCGAACCCGCGCCTAAGAATAATAAGGCTTTAAAAAATGCGTGCGTACCTAAATGGAACATGGCCACTGGATAAGCCGATGCACCTAGCGCAACCGTCATATAACCTAATTGCGAGAGCGTTGAATACGCCACCACACGCTTAATGTCGTTTTGCACCAAGCCGATTAATGCCATTGAAATGGCAGTGGTCGCACCGATGATCAGCACCACCGATAAAGCGGTTTCTGATAACTCAAATAAAGGCGACATTCTAGACACCATAAAGATGCCTGCGGTCACCATCGTTGCCGCGTGAATCAAAGCAGAGATCGGTGTAGGCCCTTCCATCGAATCGGGCAGCCACACGTGCAAAGGCACTTGCGCGGATTTCCCCATCGCACCGACGAATAATAATAAGCAGATTAGCGTTAACCAATGCATCGGTCCAAAAGGTGTTTCGAGCATCGCATCTTTGGCGGAATCTGCTTGGATAAACACAGTCGCGTAATCCAAGGTGCCGAATAAGTACAGCACGCCTGCAATACCTAATAGAAAACCGAAATCACCGACACGGTTCACTAAAAAAGCTTTCATGTTCGCAAACACAGCGGTTTCGCGATCATGCCAAAAGCCGATCAATAAATAAGAAACCAAGCCCACCGCTTCCCAACCAAAAAATAATTGCAGGAAGTTATTCGACATTACCAACATCAACATCGAAAAAGTAAACAAGGAAATATACGCAAAGAAACGCTGGTATGCCGGGTCTTCGTGCATGTAACCGATGGTATAAATATGCACCATCAGAGAGACGAACGTGACGACCACCATCATGGTTGCGCTTAATGAATCGATCAAAAACCCGATATCAAACGAGATGCCGCCACTGACCGCCCAAGTGTAAAGCACGCCATTAAAGGTGTTGCCCGCTTGCACATCACGCCACACCACTAAGGATAAAGCGAAGGCCGCAAACACGCCTAAAATAGTGACCCAATGTGCCCCTTTGCGACCAATGATATGCCCTGCAAAGCCAGCCATGATCGAGCCGAACAGGCAGATCAGCGGAATGCTTAAATAGATGTTTTGCATAGTCATGGCTAGCCTTTCAATGAATCTAAATCAGTGACGTTAATCGTCGCGCGATTACGAAACAGGACAATTAAAATGGCCAAGCCAATCGCAGCTTCTGCCGCTGCTACCGTCAAAATAAAGAACACAAATACTTGCCCGCCTAGATCACCTAAAAAGGCTGAGAATGCGATGAAGTTCATATTCACTGCAAGCAATAACAGCTCAATAGACATCAAAATAATTAACAGGTTCTTTCTATTTAGAAAAATGCCCACGATACTCAGCGCAAATAAAATTGCACTCAAAATTAGATAATGTGCCAATGGAATCATGATGACACCCTCGGTTCAGATTTAATATCCACCAGCTTTAATCGATCTTCCTT
>JAZGFQ010000293.1:0-2659 GCA_036479635.1 Arenicellales bacterium | reverse complement strand
TTACCGGGCGATGGCTTGCCCAAAAACAGGCATTACATTGATATTGCCTCGGTGGGAGATGCTGAGCCAAAAGCCGAAACATTAAGTAAAACAGGCAATAAGCCTTACACGGTATTTGGGCAAAACTATCAACCCATGCGCAGCGCACAAGGGTATGATGCCACGGGCATGGCTTCGTGGTATGGCACTAAATTCCATGGTCGCAAAACCTCCAGCGGCACGCCTTATGATATGTATGCTATGAGCGCGGCGCACCGAACTTTGCCTTTGCCTTCTTATGTGCGGGTCACTAATTTAAACAATCAGCGTTCGGTGATTGTTAAGGTGAATGATCGCGGGCCGTTTGTAGATACGAAAAACCGCCTGATCGATTTATCTTATGTGGCGGCCGCTAAACTCGGCTTAGTGGCGACGGGGACTGCTAAGGTGAGGGTGCAAGCCGTGCAAGCACAGGATACTGCGAACCATTCAAATAATGTAAATGCTGTTATCACCACCGCTATGCCAAATACCGCTTCTTTGCCTAAAGCACAGCCCAATCGCTTACCTGCGCAAGCACCTATCACCACGCTGGACAGCTCTGAGGCCAGTTATCTGCAAATGGGTGCATTCTCAGTGCGCCATAATGCTCAGCAGTTATTTAATCGTTTGACGCAAGTGGGGGTGGCGGCTTATTTAGAAGAATCTGGCGGCTTGTTTAAGGTTAAATCAGGGCCTTATATCGATGCTGACCAAGCCCTACAACAAAAACTTGAGATTGATCGCTTGCTCAATATCGAAGCGCGCGTCGTGTTCGAATAATTATCTGTTTACATTCATCATGCCTTTGTTTCAAATATATAAAACGTCAAACCTTTTTAATGTGCCACGCTATTTAGCTCAGGCTTTCATGTTAATGCTCGCCTTGATGAGCGGTGCTTTTGCGCAAACGGCCGTGCCAGAATTCTTGCGTAGCAGTAGCAGTCCACCACAGCCTGAGGCAAGATCATGGGCATTACTAGAAAGCGAAACAGGTTGGCTGATAGCCTCTAAAAATGAGCATGATCGCGTTGACCCTGCGAGCATCACTAAGCTGATGACCTCATATCTCGCCTTTGAAGCACTGAGTAACGGCAAGGTTAAATCTGAGGATAAAGTATATATCAGTAAGCAAGCCTGGAAAGCCCCAGGCTCGCGTATGTTTTTAGATGTAGATACTTCCGTGAGCATGGGAGAATTGATTAAGGGCTTAATTATTCAATCGGGTAACGATGCCGCGTTAGCTATTGCAGAGTATCTCGGCGGTAGCGTGAGTGGCTTTGCTAATTTAATGAATGATAAGGCAGCTGAACTAGGCATGGTGAATACACATTATATGAACGCTAGCGGCTTGCCCACTAGCAATCATTACACTACGGCTTATGACACCGCATTATTATCTCGTGCGATTATTCAGAATTTCTCTGATCTATACGTTTTATTTTCAGTGCGTGAATATACTTACAACGATATCAAGCAACCAAACCGAAATGGTTTATTGTGGCGCGATGATAGTTTCGATGGATTAAAAACAGGTCACACTAAAGCCGCAGGTTATTGTTTGGCGGGTTCAGCCTTGCGAGGTAACACACGCTTTATCGGCGTGGTGATGGGCGCGCAGAGCAAGAAAGCCCGAGAGCAGGGCGTTCAGGCTTTAATTGAATATGGATTTTCTCAATATGAAACCGTTTCTGTGTTTGAAGCGAACACTACGGTAAAAACCTTAGATTTATTTAAAGGCGAGCATAAAACCGCAGCGCTCGGTTCACCGCAAGCCATTTCAGTGTTGATGCCGCGCGGCCAAGCACAGGCGTTGGAACTAAGTTATGAGCTACCTGAAAAACTGGTTGCGCCTTTGCAGATAGACGATGAAATTGGGCAAGTTAATTTAAGCTTTAAAGGCAATACCATTGGCTTTGTGCCGTTGATGCCCTTGCAAAATCAAGCGTTAGGCCCGATATGGTCTCAGTTATTAGATGCGATAAAAATTAAATTATTTTAAACATGACTGCGAAAAAAATAGAAACCTGTACGGATGAAGCCCCAGGTATGGTGTTTCCATGTGAGATTGATGTCAAAATTTTTGTTAAGAATCAAGACGGTACTGAGATCATTATTAAGGCATTGGTCTGCGACAAACTAGCCCCTGAGCCTTTAAAATCTTGGGCCATCAAGCACAGCAGTGGCGGTAAGTATTTATCCATTACTGTCGGCGTGGAAGCGACGTGTCGCGAACAAATGGATGCCTTGTATCAAGCGTTGGTGGATCATGACCTTGTGGCGATGGTCATTTAATATAAAGAGACCTCAGCATAACTCAGGTGACGAGTAAAAATGACTAAAATTACCCTGCTTTTCGTTGTAAACCTTGTTAATAGCTCGCTATTAACTGCAATTTACGCCTCAATCAGGAAAATTTTATCTCCTTTTTATTTCGCCACTGAGTTATGCAGAGGTCTCATCAAGGCCTTTTAAGGTGAATACGCCCCGTATTATATTTTTAGGTGAAACTGATTACGCAGATAGTTTGCAGTGGATGCAAGCCTTCACCGAACAGCGCGAGGCGGGCGATAAAGACGAGTTTTGGGTGCTGAATCACGCCGCTGTTTATACTCAAGGCACCAGCTGTGATGCTTTACCT
>JAZGFQ010000292.1:0-8831 GCA_036479635.1 Arenicellales bacterium | reverse complement strand
TATAGTTATGAATAGTTTTGGCTCACTGCAAACCTTAGACGTTGATGGACAGGCATATCAATATCACGCACTTTCAGCCTTAGCAGCTGAGGCAGATTTAGCGCGCTTGCCGTATTCATTGAAAATATTGCTTGAGAATTTACTGCGCCATGAAGACGGCGAGAACATTACACGTGAGCATATTCTAGCCTTGGCGAATTGGGATGCGAAAGCCGAACCAAACATTGAAATTGCCTTCACCCCTGCGCGGGTGTTGATGCAAGATTTCACAGGCGTGCCTGCGGTGGTTGATTTAGCGGCAATGCGTGATGCGATGCAAGTTTTGGGCGGTAACCCTGATAAAATTAACCCGCTGAGCCCCGCAGATTTAGTCATTGATCACTCGGTGATGGTGGATAACTTCGGCCACGCTGAGGCTTTATTACAAAATACCCAGCGCGAATATGAGCGTAATGCTGAGCGGTATGCTTTTTTGAAATGGGGGCAGCAAGCCTTCACTGATTTCCAAGTGGTGCCGCCCTCTATGGGCATCGTGCATCAGGTGAATCTTGAGAATTTGGCGCAAGTGGTGTTTAAGCGCAAGCAGGCAGATGGCAAGGTGATGGCTTATCCTGATACGGTTGTCGGCACTGATTCGCACACCACCATGATTAACGGCATTGGTGTATTGGGCTGGGGCGTGGGTGGTATCGAAGCTGAAGCGGCCATGCTGGGCCAACCCATTACCATGCTGATTCCTCAGGTAGTGGGCTTTAAATTAACGGGCGCGATTAAAGAAGGCGTGACCGCCACAGATTTAGTCTTAACCATCGTTGAGATGTTGCGTAACAAGGGCGTGGTTGGAAAATTTGTTGAATTTTATGGCGATGGCTTAGATGATCTAAGCTTGGCTGACCAAGCCACCATCGCGAATATGGCCCCAGAATATGGCGCGACCTGCGGCATCTTCCCGATTGATAAAGATGCGTTGAGTTATATGCACCTTTCAGGCCGTGATGAAGATCAAATTGCACTCACCGAAGCTTACGCCAAGGCGCAAGGCATGTTCCGCGATAGTAATGCCCCTGATGCCGATTACAGCGACAGCTTAAGCTTAGATATGGCCACGGTTGAGCCAAGCTTGGCGGGGCCAAAACGTCCACAAGACCGCATTAACCTAAAAGACGCTAAGCAGATTATCATGTCTGCGCAAGCCCAGATGTCAGGTTCAGAGACGCCGCGCAGTGCCAGCGTTGTGATGAAGGGTGAAGACGTGGATATGCATGATGGTGATGTCGTCATCGCGGCAATTACCTCTTGCACCAATACATCAAATCCAGGGGTGATTATGGCCTCAGGTTTATTGGCGAAAAATGCGGTTGAGCGCGGTTTAAGCGTTAAACCTTGGGTGAAAACCTCTTTAGCACCGGGCTCGCGCGTGGTCACAGAATACCTTGAAAACGCAGGTTTGATCGCGCCATTATCAGCCTTAGGCTTTGATGTGGTGGGCTATGGCTGCACTACTTGTATCGGCAATTCAGGGCCGTTACCTGTGCCTGTATCAGAGGCGATTAAAAAAGCGGATTTAGTGGTCAGCTCGGTGTTATCAGGTAATCGTAATTTTGAAGGCCGCGTGCATTCAGAAGTGAAAATGAATTTCCTCGCTTCACCGCCTTTAGTGGTGGCGTATGCGCTAGCAGGCACAACCAGTATTGATATCAATAATGAGCCATTAGGGCAAGATAACGACGGCAAAGATGTATTCTTAAAAGACATCTGGCCAACGCAGGCTGAGGTCAATGAAGCGATAGAAGCCGCTTTAAGTCGTGAGCTATTTTTGGCTAAATATAAGGATGTGTTCAAGGGGGATGAAAGCTGGCAGGCGGTGAAGACCACTGCATCTGATCGCTTTAATTGGCAAGATAACTCAACCTATATTCAGCAACCGCCTTATTTTGAGGGCATCACCATGACCCCACCGGGTTTTGGTGATATTAAAGGCGCGCGTGTGTTGGCGCGTTTGGGTGATTCCATCACCACCGATCATATCTCGCCAGCAGGCGCGATTAAGGCCGATTCCCCCGCAGGTGCGTTCTTATCTGAGGCGGGCATTGATCCTACCGAATTTAACTCTTATGGCTCAAGGCGTGGTAACCATGAAGTGATGATGCGCGGCACCTTTGCTAATATTCGTTTAAGAAATGAATTAGCGCCAGGTACCGAAGGCGGTTGGACATCACACCAACCTTCGGGCGAGGTGATGTCTATTTTTAATGCCGCAGAGCAATACCGTGAACAAAACACGCCGTTGATGATTATTGGTGGTAAGGAATACGGCACGGGTTCATCGCGCGATTGGGCGGCTAAGGGCGTTAATTTATTAGGTGTAAAAGCGGTGATTGTTGAAAGTTTTGAGCGGATTCATCGTTCTAATTTGGTCGGTATGGGCGTGTTGCCTTTGCAATTTAAGGCGGGTGATGACCGAGATAGTCTAGGTTTAGACGGCACAGAAACCTATGATATCGAAGGTGTTATCGTTGGGGCTAAAGAAGTCACTATTACCGTGACGAAAGAATCAGGTGAGCAAACTTCGTTCGTTGCGAATGTGCGCATTGATACGCCTAAGGAGTGGGAATATTACGAGCACGGCGGCATCTTGCATTATGTCTTGCGCCAGTTAGCGGCTTAATCAGGTAAGTTTATTGCCTTAAGTTTGGGCTTTAGCTTGTTCTAGTAAACCCTTAAACCACCTGAATAGGTGGTTTTTTTATACTTAAAACTTGAAGCTTTAGCTGTTCTTAACAGGCACCATAATAAATTTATTTGGTTTGAACTGATCTTCAATCAATTTGAATTTTGGCCTTGGTGTGCGTTTTAATATGGGTACTGTGGTAGAGGTGGATGTTTGAACGGGCTTTAAGACTGTGGTTTGGGCAATCGGTAAAGACTTGATTGGTTTTGATAAGGCCGCCAATGTGCTGGAAAATGAATCAGAACGGATAGGCGCGCGCCATGCGTTTGGAATGCTGCCTAATCTTAAATCTAAGTTCTGTTTTGCTTTGAATCGAGCGGGATTAATACGCTTAGATCTAGTAGAGGCTGGGCGCGCTTGCTGAGCGGTTGTATTGGATGCGGCTATCACTGTTGAAGTACGTTTCACTTCCACAGGCTTAAGTCTTTCAGAAGAAAGTTGCAGAATTGGGTCAAGGGTTTGGTCGATCTTAGCGGCTTCGGCGTAATCACCATAAGGGTTGTCATTGCGAAAACTACTTAAGTAGCTGAAAACACTGATTAAGGCGATGATAGAGAGGGCGCTTAATGCGGCTTTTTTTAAGAAACCTTTGCTTGTGCTAAGGTAGCCTCTATGCCCACAGTGGTAGCAATAAAAAGTTTGAATGTTTAAAAACTTACTTTTAAAGCGTTCCTTAGGTGACATCGGCAATGGGCAGACGTCGCTAGATTGGCAGTGAGTGCAATGTGGGGTGTGTGTCATTAGATGCGTTATACAGCGCAAATAGCGATATCATTCATCCTTGATATTTTATTTGATTGGGTTTGGGGCATGTCGAAATATGGCGCTTTATGTAAGCTCCTAGTATGGCTTATTTTGACCCATATTTCACCTGTTCGTTAGCCCCATCTTGATATCATTAACCACCTTCAGCATACTTTTTTGCGCGGGCTTCAATTTCTTCTAAGCTTGGGTTTTTCTTGATAATCCATTGTTTAGTTGAAAGCACATCTTCTTCGGTGACTTCTTTCATCGGTTTCATTTGCATAGAGGGTGCGGCCATAATCAATGGGCTATCTTTATTGGTTTTTTTCGCTTTAGATTGAGCCCGCTTTTTCTGATCGTTAAGACGCTCTTGCCTTGCCTGAGCGACAAATATTCGATCTTTAGCGCGTAAGGTGAAATACATCGCGCCTGCATCTGCGGCACTTACGCCACCCGCGCGGCAAGCGCTAAAAAACATTTCATCAACGATTTTACGGCTGAATCTAGGCTGATGGTAAAAATAATCATGCACGACAGAGGCTTCGCGATAATCGCCAATAAAGGGCGAGCCTAAAAACCATAAAACACGCGGAATACTTGCACCGTTTATGATTGCACCTTTAGGTACGTGCCAGGTGAAACCCTCTGGGTCTTTATAATTAAAGGGTGAAATGAGGCGCATTTCGCGGTCATCAGTGTTTTTATTCCGCAGCCACTCGACTTGTACGCTACCATCGAAATTCCCAAACTCGCCCGCACATCCTATGACAGGAATCAGCCATATTAATAATGCTGACATCATTGTTTTTTTGATCATCGTTGAACCTCCATTGTTTTGCCCACTGTAAACGATTATACGCAAAGATTAAAGGGGGTTAAAACAATGCAAAACCCCAGGCTGCGAAAATAATAATAAGGCTGAGCGCACCAAATTTCATTTGAGTGGGTGGCATGAGATGCTCAGAACGCTTAAGGCTGAGCCAGATGACGCCGATTAAACAGCCGCTTAAATAGCCTGATAAATGTGCATAAATATCGGTACGTTCGCCTGCCGTGCCTAAGAAAGCCAGCAGGGCGAAGGTGCTGAGAAAGGGTAACCAGCGGCGTATGCCGCGTTGAGCGTAAGCATAACGTGCGTTTAAGGCAAACACACCGAGCATACCCAGCGCACCGAACACCATAGTGGATGCGCCGATGGATTGATGCAGGCCTTGGTGCCAATAGGCATTGATGGCGTTACCTAAAGCGCCTGAGAGTAAGATGCTCAACCACGCACCACCGCTGCCGATATATTGCGCCACAAATAAGCCAAATAAAGCACCGAGGCCGATGTTGCCGGCCATATGGCCGATATCTGCGTGCAGGCTTAAAGCGGTTACGGCGCGCCACCACTCACCGTTCAGTATTTTCTCTGAGTGTGCCAGCCCACTTTGAAACCAGTTAAAACCAAAGGCGTAGGTGCTTTGTAGTGCGCCAAAAAGTAGCAGAATAACGCCATAAAGGTACGCGCCGATATAGCCTTTTTTAAAAGATATTAAAGGCCGAGTGATGGTTTTTTCAGGCGCGTTTTCCCCGACATATAAGCGCAGTTGTGCATAAGCGGCCTCAGCCACTTGATCATCCACCAGTAAATAATATTGGCCTTCGTAATCCACTACATTGCTGTCGATATCAACAGCCTGTAAAACCAAATTAAATTCTTGGCAGGTTTGGGGATGCTGGGAATGATATAGGGCGAGTAGGCTCATATTTTAATGATGCGCCTTCGCGGGCTAAACTCAAGTAAGAATCTGAGAATGATTACTTAATATAGGCATTTTTTGCAGTGATTTGATCAAGTAAGTGAGGCGTAACGGGTGATTAAATGATAATCAAAATAGTAAGCTCAGAGTAGTCTGTGACCTAAGTGTTGATATATTGGTAAGCTATCGTACTCACCTCGCTTGTTTATTTTGGACATTATCAATGTGTCTGCAGTTTTGGAAGAAGCCCAATCATCTAGATAATGCCCAGTGCTTAATGATTCAGAATTTTATTGAGATATTTCACCATCACTAGATATAGGGAGATTCTCTCTATCTCTGAGTTAGGGGTGGTGAATCAATACAAAAGTTAAGTAATCATGAAGTGTTCTACCCAAAGCCATAAAAAGTATTTCCACAGGTTGTTTCAATGGTGAAAGTGACAGAGGAAAAAGTCTCTCGAATAGAATCGGTATCAAGTTTTGCACATTCTTCTGGGTTGAACTCTTCAATGAATAACTCAAGATATGGAGGGCTCCACCTCCATGTAACGGTCACTTTAGGGTTGTTTGAGGTTACGTTAAGTATATCGATATTAGAGGGTTCAAAGCCAAAATAGCGCTCAGTAAGCCCAAAGGTAATCGTATCGGATACGAATACAGTGCCGCCTATACAAGACCCATTGGGCAGGCCTGTGACACCCCATTCAGCGCTACAGCTCATTCTCGCGTGCGCAGGCAAGGAAATGGCTGAAACAATCGGTGGGGTCCAAGCAGCCAATGAACTACTGGCCACAAGGGTTTTGATTAAATTTCGCTTGCTTTCTTTCATCCTATTTTCCTGAGTTATTGTCAAGTAAAATTAATGGGGTCACAAGTTGTTTTTATCGTAATAATGTGGGGCGAATATTCTTCGCCGGTAGGGTGGGCGTTGTTTATGGCCAGCTTGGCACATTCTTGAGGGAGGAACTCACGGGTTACTATTCTAAGATGGGGATTGTACCATTGCCAGTCGATGATCACTTTTGGGTTATTAGACGTTACATTGAGTACTTCTAAGTTTGCTTGAGCGCCGAAATGATCTGAAAGAAGATAATCTAAATGGAAATATATATTATCATTAGAACAGAATCCAAGGGGAGACGATATAATGCGTAACTCTTTATCACAGGTCATTTCAGCGTGCGCGGGCAATGAAATGGCCGTTACGATTGGGGTTGTCCAAAGACCGAGCGCGCTGATCGATTTGATTGATTTACGTTTGTTCTTGTTCATCTTCTCCTCCAATGTTTAATCATCTAGTAATAGTAGTGTAATGGGCGGGATAATCTTAGCTGCTTGAGGATTAGGCGGTGGAGGGGGTGGAAATAATCTGGGCAGTCCGTTTTGTGCAAACTTCAAAATATTGGGTAGCCGTGAGATAGCTTGGTTGAGATCATGGGTTTGCGGCACGCCCTCATTTTTAATCAAACTGCGCATTTGAATTGCATTCAGTGTTTTCCCTTGAGACTTGGCGATACCTTGAATACTGGCTAAGGCGCCTGCGACAATTGCAGCAGCACCTGACGTGCCACCAAAGGTTGTTGTTGCTATAGGTGGTAACGCTAAGGTTATGGGGCCATACGGTGCATGGGCATCAATACGACTGCCGTAATTTGTGCCGTAGTTATTGCCGTTGAACGGGGCAAAATGCGGTTTACGATTATCAACTTCTGACATCGCCACCACGATTGCCCCCGAATCATTTTCTTGCCGGTTATAATACTTGTAATCAATGATGCCATCGTCATTTTCATCCATATCAAAACTAGTACCATCTAAATCTACGCTTGTGTTTCCTGCAGAGATTACGATTATTTTCCCTGTGTCAGAGGCGCTTCTGATTGCACTAAAGCATGCAGGATCCCAATCAATGGGGGCATCTCTGCCATTGAATGGTTTTGCAAGCGGCGCCACTACGATTCCACCTGAGCCTGCACGATTTGCGGCAAACGGGAGTAATTGGCAAAGTTTCTGTCCAGCCCCGGATATAGCACGAGTTGGCTGTAATCCAACCCGAGATAACGGCGCAATGCCCGTTATTCCAATATTATTATCTTTGGCCGCAATAATCCCTATAACGCCATTACCATGCACAGGATCAAGAAATGGCACGGTTCCTAGATATTCAGAATAAGTGGCGTACCTTGATAGTAGTAGTGTGAGTTCGCTTTGCGTGGCGCCTGAATTTTCAAAGCCGATTAAATTACTCGGGAAATCAGAGTGCGATTTACGCCAAGTGTGTTCTAGATCAATGACATTAACATTTTGGCCTTTGGCGGGTGCGCCATATAAATTCCATGCGGCTCTTGCATTAACACCACCTGATGAAGGCTCACTTAAAAAAGATTTTCCAGGGCTATAAAAAGTATCTCCTGCAGGGAGCGCGTCTTGTGTATCTTTCGCGTAAGCGAGCTCAACGATTGAGTTTTTATTTAACTGAGATAATAATTTTTTTATTTTCTTAAAGCGCGTTCCTTCTGGAAGGGTGATGCTGTAAAAATCATTTAAGTTATTACGAGCATCACCGCTATTGCGTTCGCCTATTTCATGCCATTCGTCGAAGCTTTGCTCTGTTATGCCAACGAAATATTTTTCAATCGAGAGTTTTCGTTTTTTGAGTATCTTCTTTAATTTATATAAAGCGCGGTTGGTTCGCATTTTATTTGCTGTAAAATAAGGATCGTCTTTTCTATCTATTAGTTTGAGGGTATTCAAACGTTTTCTGATGCGTTTGGAACGTTTAAACTGTACAACGACTTCACTGACCAGTGTATTGTTTTCAAGATTAAAGGTTTTGTAATGTCGTTTTTTGGGGCTGCGTCTTTTATGTTTAAGTGTCTTTGTGGTGAATGGTGTTGAGGTTGCTGTGGATAGATTGAGAATGGTTTGAATTTTAAAAGGGGTTGACGTTGCGGATGTCGTTATTAGATATGATGTGTTGACTGTTGACTGTTGACTGTTGACTGAGCAAAAATGCTAGTTGTGAACGCGCCGAATAGAATGAGAATAAGCATGAGTTGCTTATCAATAGAACATTTCATTTAAACCTCCGTTGTTTCATGATTTTTATTTTAAGATTTGAGAATCTCGAAAAAAACTTTACTAAATAATAACTTACAACACATTCTTGCAGGTGTCAAGGCTTATGCAAATCCTACTTTTGCTGAGATATAGAGGCTAAGTATCATAGCATTCTGTTCTATCTGATGAATGTCATCTTAGGGCTAGAAGGAAAATAGGGCGGGCAGATGAAGTGCGTTATTTTCCAGCTAGCGCAATCTCAGCCTGAACATCCGCATCATAAGAAGAACGCACCATCGCACCAGAGGCGACGCTTTCAAAACCGAGTTCTTCTGCAATGCGTTTTAATTCGGTGAATTCATCAGGGTGATAATATTTCTCTACGGCTAAATGATGGCGGCTGGGTTGTAGATATTGGCCGAGCGTGAGCATATCAATATCATATTCTCGCATGTCTTTTAGGGTTTGGATTACTTCTTCGGTGGTCTCGCCTAGGCCCAGCATAATGCCTGATTTTGTTGGCACACCTGGCATGTGTCGTTTGACATCGCG
>JAZGFQ010000291.1:0-5704 GCA_036479635.1 Arenicellales bacterium | reverse complement strand
TAGTCATCTTAGCCAAAATTATGCGCGTAGGCAAATAAGTAAATCTAATCCCAGCCGTGAATGGATTAACCAAAGGCGGCGTGTTTTTGCAGGTTTTCTTACAATTTAAACGCCTTTAGTTGCTGTTGTTGTTCGGTCAGTTCCAACGTTAAAGCTGAAATGCTTTCTTGTAAATAGAGGGAATCATCAGCATGCACGCTTTGTTTGCTTTGCTTGAGCCTTGTTAAAGCTTGTTCATACTGGCCTAAATGCTGCATTTGCTGAGTCTTGATGAGCAGCGCATTGAGCGTTTTATTTTGCGCGCCGTAACTTTGCCCCAGCAAAGTGTATAACCAGACTGTATCGGGGTGATGGCGCAAGGCTTTGCGTAAAATACGGCTGGCGCGGGCGAAATCTTGATTTTGGATTAGGCTCAGCGCGTAACCTTGAATCGCCGCGAGCTGGTTTTTATCTTGAGAATATAAGCTTGCGAATAAATCTAATGCTTGCTTGAGCTTGCCCTGCTTAAGGCTTAACTGGGCGAGTTCTAATTCATATAAAGCGTGCGCGATGGGTGGCGCGCCAGTATTCATTAGTAACTGATCTAAAACGGCGCGAGCTTGTTTAAGCTCACCTTTACGCATGCGCACCAACATTAAGCCGTATTGCGAGGCGATGTGTGCCTCGGGCGCCGCAGCCGCCAGTTCAAATTGCGCGATGACATCACTTAAAGGCTCACCATATAAAGCTAAGCTGCGCGCTTTAGCATGGGCGAAATCCAGTTGTGCATTGAGGGGGGCAGGGTTTTCTTGCGGAGTGCTTAGGCGTTTGGCGCGGTCATGCGCATCTGCAATGCGGTCGCTTGATACGGGATGAGTGCGCAGAAATTCAGGGGAGATGCCGCCATAAAGCTGGCTTTGCTTTTCGAGTTGGCTAAAAAAGGCTGGCATTGCCTTGGCAGGGTAGTTCGCTGAGGTGAGGATCGCCATGCCACTGGCGTCGGCTTCAATTTCAAATTGTCGGCTGTAACTGAGTTGATCGGCACCCAGTGCCGCTTGGGCGGATAACACCGCAGCGGTACCAACTTGCCCGCCGACAATCAGCCCGCCTAATAAAGCCGCGGTAGCCGGTAGGGATAATTGTTTCTGGCGTTCGATCATGCGCGAGATATGCCGCTGGCTGTGGTGGCCGATTTCATGCGCAATCACCGCGGCCAGTTCATCTTCGCTGTTGGCGTGTTTGATTAAGCCCGAGTTGATGGTGATATAACCGCCCGGCACCGCAAAGGCATTGATGTTTGGGTCAATCGCCAGCTGTAGGCTGATTTGCCCGAAATCTCGGGGGCTGTGCTGGCTAAGCTTGGCGGTGAGTGCGTTTAAATATTCATGTAATAATGTGTCGTCACTTAATGTGCTGCGCGCGCGTACGTTCAGCATCACTTGCTTACCCAGCATTTTTTCTTGTTCAGCGTTCAATACTAAGGCTGCGCTGTCACTTAATTCAGGCAGAGCTTGAGCCCAAGTGCTGTGAGGGCTATAGATAAGCAATATTGCCAAGAAGAGTTTGGAGTTATGCCGTTTGAGGGCGAGCTTAACGGTTGCTATAAAGCGCCAAAAGTGCGCGGGTTTTGCTGAAAATCGCATATTGTTATATAGGATAAAGATAATGGTGTTTTACTATTCGTTTAAATTCTTATATACTAGATAGCATCTAGCCGAGCTAAATTAACCCCGAGCAGTTTCATGGGCATTTATTTAGTTTGCTAACACGTTGAGGCAAATGCTTCGTAATTATAGAGTAACGGTTTTGTTGAATGTGCGTGAGCATATTTCAAATTGATGAATCGAAGCTTAAAACATCCCTATTTGGAGAACAGAATATGTCAGATGCTGACCAAGAATTAGACGCACGCGGATTAAATTGCCCATTGCCTATTTTACGCGCAAAGAAAGCCCTTAACGGGATGACGGAAGGCGAAGTATTGAAAATCATCTCTACTGATCCAGGTTCAGTGAAAGATTTCGAAGCGTTTGCTTCACAAACTGGAAACGAATTATTGAGTTCTAGTGAAGAAGAAGGTGAATTTCATTTCATGATGAAAAAAGCATAAGTCTTTTTATTAGCTGTACTTGAAGACTAATTTACATAGGCTGTTTGTTTAAAACGGCCGACACTATTAGGAGAAAAACATGTCAGAAAAGAAACTTTGTATTATCGCCACTAAAGGCACACTAGATTGGGCATATCCGCCGTTTATTTTGTCTTCAACGGCAGCAGCATTGGGCTATGACGTAACAATCTTTTTTACGTTCTACGGCTTACAACTGCTTAAGAAAAACTTAAAGCTTAAAGTCAGTCCTTTAGGTAATCCAGGTATGCCAATGCCGATGGGCATGGATAAATGGTTTCCTGTATTAGGCACCGCGATTCCAGGTATGGAAGCGATGATGACCGTGATGATGAAAAACAAAATGAAAAGCAAAGGCGTGGCGACAGTCGATGATTTGCGTGATTTATGTTTAGAAGCTGAAGTGCGTATGATAGGCTGTCAGATGACAATCGATCTATTCGACATGAAGCAAGATGATTTCATTGAAGATATGGAACTAGGCGGCGCGGCAACTTATTTTGAGTATGCAGGCGTGGCAGATATTAGTTTATATATCTAAGGCCTTAATTAGTTTAGGTTCATAAAAGGCGCTGCTGAGCAGCGCTTTTTTTATGTCTAGACGAAATAGATAAAACGATGGATGACGAACAATATAGACAAACGCGCAGCGCCATTGATGCGCCACGCTGCGTTTATGAAAAGGCGTTGCAATATGGTTACTTCACTTGCCAGCACATGCACTGTATGCAGTTAGGGGAAAGGGAATCGCTGCATTGCCAGCGGCCTGTGGCGCATCAAGATTGTGATGCAATGTATCGTCTTACCGCTGAAAAATCGGGGTTTGCCTTAGGCACGGCAAAAATGCCAGTTCATTTAACCTTTAATAAAGCCATGAAAGTGCAAATTGGTGGCATGCAAGGCCTAGGCACTTATATGGCGGCTTCTGTGGCGCCGCCGCGAACAGATGTGGCAGATTTATTGCGTGATCTAAAAGCACAGGTAGGCAGCTTAGAGGCAGCCGATTTTTCTAAAATCGTGCCGAGCATTGCCCAATTCAGTTTAAGGCCGCCTCGCAAGAAAAAAACTTAAATTAAAGACGTGTATCGATAGGCTTAGCCATTGTTTAGGTGTTAATATTTTATGACCACCATAAATAACACTAATCAATGAAAATACATGAACATCAGGCCAAACAAAGGCTGAGAGAATACGGCATCAAAACCCCGAAAGGCGTAGCGTGTTTTACGGTTGAGGAGGCCGTGGCAGGCGCTGAAAAATTGGGCGGTAATTTTTGGGTCGTTAAAGCACAAATTCATGCGGGCGGGCGCGGTAAAGGGGGCGGTGTGCAGTTGGCGCATAGCATCGATGAAGTTCGCATGCACGCACAAAATTTATTTGGCAGCACCTTGGTCACGCACCAAACAGGCGCTGAGGGGCAAGTGGTGCGGCGTTTATACATTGAAAGCGGGGTGGATATCGCACAAGAACTTTATGTTGGCGTGGTGGTGGATCGATCTCAGCGTTGCGTTACTTTTATGGGCAGTTCAGAAGGCGGCACAGAAATTGAGCAAGTGGCTGAAGATACCCCTGAGAAAATTCATAAAATTTTTGTTGATCCAGCTAACGGCATGCAAGCGGATGAAGCGCGCGAAATGTGCATTAATATGGGTGTGCCAAAGGCGGCGGTTGAAGAGGCCACCAAATTCATGTTGGCGCTGTACACCGCTTTTGTTGAGGAAGACGCTTCGTTAGCCGAAATTAACCCCTTGGTGGTCACAGGCAATGATGACGTGATTGCGCTGGATGCGAAAATAACGTTTGATGATAACGCGGAATTTCGTCATCCTGAATGGGCTGAAATGCGCGATTTAGATGAAGAAGATGCCAATGAAATCGAAGCCTCGAAATTTGGTTTAAGCTTTATTTCATTAGATGGCAGCATCGGTTGTTTGGTGAACGGTGCAGGCTTGGCGATGGCGACCATGGACATTATTAAACTTTATGGTGGCTCACCGGCGAATTTCTTAGATGTCGGTGGCGGCGCAACCGCTGAACAAGTGACGGCGGCGTTTAAAATCATGCTCAAAAACGATCAGGTTAAAGCGATTATGGTCAATATTTTTGGCGGGATTATGCGCTGTGATGTGATTGCTGAAGGCTTGGTGCAAGCGGCGAAAGAAGTTAAATTATCTATTCCACTGATCGTACGATTAGAAGGAACAAATGTTGTAGAAGGGCGGCAGATTTTGGCAGATTCGGGCATCGCCTTAATCACTGCGACCACGATGGCAGACGCCGCACAGAAAGCTGTGTCAGCGACTCAGGAGGCTGCATAATGAGCATTTTAATCGATAAAAATTCACGCGTAGTCACGCAAGGTATCACGGGTAAAACAGGCGCTTTTCATACTAAATATGGCATTGAATATGCGCATGGCAAGCAAGCGTATGTTGCAGGTGTGACGCCAGGTAAGGCTGGGCAATCGGTCGAAGGCGTACCCGTTTACAACACGGTAAAAGACGCCAAAGAACAAACTGGCTGTAACGTTTCGGTTATTTACGTTCCCCCGCCATTTGCTGCCGCAGCGATTGATGAAGCGGTTGAAGCTGAGATGGATTTAGTTATTTGTATCACCGAAGGCGTGCCGGTGCGTGACATGATTAAAACCAGCCAGAAGTTGCGTGATAGTAATACCATATTAATCGGCCCAAATTGCCCAGGCGTAATCACCCCTGAGCAGCTTAAAATCGGCATTATGCCGGGCTATATCCATAAACAAGGCAACATTGGTGTGGTGTCGAGATCAGGCACTTTAACCTATGAAGTAGTGCATCAACTGACCGAGGTTGGTTTAGGCCAAACGACTTGCGTGGGCATTGGTGGTGACCCAATCAACGGCCTTAAACATTTAGATGTGATGAAGATGTTTAACGATGACCCTGAAACCGAAGGTGTGGTGATGTGCGGTGAAATTGGCGGATCAGACGAAGAAGAATGCGCCGAGTGGATGGCTGAACATATGACGAAACCCGTGGTGGGCTTTATTGCTGGGGTGACGGCACCGCCAGGGAAACGTATGGGCCACGCGGGTGCGATTATCTCAGGCGGCAAAGGCACGGCGGTTGAGAAAATTAAAGCGTTGGAAAATGCAGGCGCACATATGACGGAAAACCCGTCTGATTTGGGCAAGATGATGAAAGCGGTGATGGGTTCTTCATCGTAAATTGTTGCGAATTGAACGCGGTAAACTAAGGGTGATGCCTCTCCACGGTTGAAAATTCGTGACGTGTATGTAGCGCATTACCTATCTTTGACTTTAGCGACCAAACCCACTCCGTCTTTGCGAGGAGCAGAGCGACGTGGCAATCTCGTTACGAAGCATAGTAACATTGCTAGATTACTCAGCTAATACAGATTTAAAGCCAATGTCACTCAAAATAAAAGATCTATTCAATCGAGTAAGTGGCCTCGTTTAGATTTGGGTCATTGCGAGGAGGCAGAGCCGACGCGGCAATCTCTCAACAAGAACACATCAGCATAACCGTACCAAAGTAAAGCCAATGCCACTCAAAATAAAAGACTTATTCAACCGCCCAGGCAACCCCGCTTACCCTT
>JAZGFQ010000290.1:0-5952 GCA_036479635.1 Arenicellales bacterium | reverse complement strand
ACGCCCAGGCGTTTTGATGCACGAAGCGTACAGCGGCGACCGTCTTTATACGGTTAAATGTGGCACGCAACGTATCCTTGACGTTTTCACGCTACGCACTTTATGTGATATCGGCGATCAATACGCAGATGGCCACATCCACTTCACGATTCGTTCATTACCTGAATTTTTGGTAGACGACGAAGCGAAAGTTGAGCCGTTGATTGCAGCATTGGAAGATGCTGGCTTTATCGTCGGTGGCACGCGTAACTCAGTGGCGATGATTTCGCATACACAGGGTTGGTTACACTGCGATATTCCAGGCACTGATGCATCAGGCGTTGTAAAAGCGATGATGGATGAGTTGATTGACGAATTCCGTGAGTGCAACATGCCTAACCGTGTTCACTTAACCACATCATGTTGTCAAATCAACTGTGGTGGTCAAGGCGATATCGCGATCAACATCCAGCACACAAAGCCGCCGCGCATCAACCACGATTTAGTGGCGAATGTCTGTGAGCGTCCTTCAGTAGTCGCACGTTGCCCAGTGGCTGCGATTCGTCCTGCGATGGTTAACGGTAAGAACTCATTAGAAGTTGATGAGAAGAAATGCATCTGTTGTGGTGCATGTTTCCCACCTTGCCCGCCGATGCAGATCAACGATGCAGAATATTCAAAATTAGCGATTTGGGTTGGTGGTAACCACTCAAACGCACGTGGTAAGCCAACTTTCCATAAGTTAGTCGCTTCTGGTATTCCTAACAACCCACCACGCTGGCCTGAAGCCACTGGTTTGGTTAAGCGTATCTTGAAAGAATACAAAGAAGGCGCGCGTGATTGGGAGCGTATCAACGAGTGGGTTGAGCGTATCGGTTGGCCGCGTTTTTTCGAAGTCACGAATTTGCCTTTCACCAAGTATCACATTGATAACTGGCGTGGCGCGCGTAAGAGCTTGAACTCTTCTACGCACATTCGTTTCTAAGTAATTTTTCTAGGATATTAGATCAATGAAATTTTCAATCATGGTAAATGAGGGGCCTTATAACCATCAGGCCTCTGATACAGCTTACCACTTTGCTAAAGCGGTATTAGATGGCGGGCACGAGATCTTTCGCGTGTTCTTCTATCACGATGGCGTTAATAATGGCACGCGATTAACCACACCACCACAAGACGATCGAAACATCGTTGAGCGTTGGAGTGCAATGGCTGCAGATCACGAAGTAGATTTAGTGATTTGTGTGGCAGCAGCGCAACGTCGCGGCATCGCAGATGCTGACGAATCTAAGCGTAACGGTAAAGATGCCGATAACATTGCGCCAGGTTTTCGTATTTCGGGTTTGGGTCAATTGATCGAAGCGGGTATTCAATCTGATCGTTTGATCGAGTTCGGAGACTGATAAAATGTCTGAAACTAAAAAAATGATGTATGTGAACCGTCACGCGCCTTACGGCACGGGTTACGCATTAGAAGGTTTAGAAGTGGTGCTAATTGGCGCGGCTTTTGAGCAAGATGTGTCGATAGCATTCATTGGTGATGGTTTATACCAAATTATGAAAGGCCAAGATACGGCTGACTCTGACATGAAAAACTTTTCACCGACGTATAACGCCTTAGGCGATTACGAAGTGACAAAGCTTTATGTTGAGCAAGAATCAATGGACGAGCGCGGCCTAACGGTTGATGACTTAATGCCATTGGTATATGAAGACGAAGATGATGATTGGGCGGAAAAGCCATCTATCATCGTGATGTCACGTTCTGATCTTGCGGGCGTTTTCGCCGAGCAAGACGTCATGTTCAACTTCTAGAGGCTCATCATGTTACATACAGTTAATAAATCACCTTACAGTTCTGATAGTTTGAAAACTTGTGCAGGTTATTTACGTGCAGGCGATGCACTTATCTTCATTGAAGATGGTGTTTACGGCGCAATGAAAGGTGGCGCATCTGATGCTTTGGTATCAGGCATGGGCGACACTAAAATATATGCATTAGGACCTGATCTTAAAGCACGTGGCATCGGCGGTGACAAGCTCATTGACGGTGTTGAAGTAGTCGGTTTTGACGGATTCGTAGAGTTGGTAGCTGCGAGCGATAAAGTACAGAACTGGTTGTAAATTCCATATAAGTTTTTGAAAAACTTATATTTATTAAGAAACATTTAACTAATTTTTAATCCTAAGACAGGAACTATATCATGGCAATTGAATTAAACGGTAAGACATACGACACTGACGAAGAAGGTTACTTAGCTGACTTAAGCCAGTGGGACGAGCATATCGCTGACTACATGGCGAAAGATGACGATGTTGAATTAACAGACGCGCATTGGGAAGTGATCAACTTCTTACGTGAGTACTATGAAGAGTATCAAATCGCACCAGCGGTTCGTGTTTTGACCAAAGCCATCGGCAAAAAATTGGGCAAAGACAAAGGTAACAGCAAGTATTTATATCAGTTGTTTCCTTATGGTCCTGCGAAGCAAGCGTGTAAATTTGGTGGGTTACCAAAGCCAACTGGCTGCGTTTAATCGGAACAGCCTAGAACACACCTAAACAGCGCGATTCCTGCGTTAGAAAAACTTCGTTTACACTTGTAAACGTCTGTTTTTCTGCCTTGAACTCACCCACTTTAGGCACGATTCAAACCATTCTTGTGTGCCAGAGTGACATTTTCAATATCTTGCTCTGGGCATTTTTATTTGTTTTTGTTTTTTAAAACCAATAACAATGCCTGAACATAATGTGTTTATTTATAACTTAAAGAAATAATTTAATGATTATCACCGCCATTTACGCCGTATTATTTTACATCGCGACGATTATTTTAGTCGTTGGGGTGGTTCGTAAAATCATGCTTTATGCACGTGTGCCGAATCCTTTAGTGATTCCAACGACACCTGCGCCTATCACCCGTGGCGGTGTGATTTTACGTATGGCGCGTGAAGTGACGGTGTTTGAAAGCTTGTTCAAATCAAATAAATGGACATGGATTTTAGGCATCTTGTTTCATTGGGGCATGTTGATTGCATTAATCGGGCATATCCGATTTTTAACCGATCCAACTTGGGATTGGGTCACCATGATTCAATGGGTGGCTAAATACGGCGGCATCGCGATGGCCTTGGGTTTATTGGGTCTGTTTATTCGCCGTTTAGCGGTTGAGCGCGTGCGTTATATCTCTAGCCCGTCAGATTATCTCATTGTTGCCTTATTATTCATGATCGCGTTCAGCGGCTTGATGATGCGTTATGTCGCACATACAGACATCATCGCAGTGAAAGCTTTTCTACGCGGCGTGATGACATTTAATTGGCAGCCTTTACCGTTAGATGTGCCGATCATGGTGCACTTAGGGTTGGTGATTATTTTGATGATCATCTTTCCGATCAGCAAAATGATGCACGCGCCTGGCGTCTTTTTTAGCCCAACGCGTACGATGGTCGATAACCCTCGTGAAAAACGTCATGTTGCAGCATGGGCTGAAGATCGTAACCGTCCATAACTTAAACACGTTAAACCTTAAATAAATAACAATATCATGGCAAAAGCGAAAGCTGAGTACGAAATACCGGGTTTAAGTCAATATGTTCCAATTCCTACATTGGAATCAGACAAGATGGCGCATAGCCATCCTTATCTTGCCAAGCCCGAGCACAATGAAGGCGTGGGTTATCCAGGCGAGTTGGTGGACGATTGGCATGATAAGGCGATTGCTAAAATGGGCGAGTTACTGGGCAAATACCGCTCATTGCAAGTGTTCATGGATATCTGCGTTAAATGCGGTGCCTGTACTGATAAGTGCCACTATTTCTTAGGTTCTTCTGACCCTAAAAATATGCCGGTTGCGCGCCAAGATTTAATGCGCTCGGTGTATCGTCGTCATTTTACCTTCGCGGGTAAATATTTCCCTAAATTAGTGGGTGCGCGTGATTTAACCAGAGAAGTATTGGATGAATGGTATAGCTATTACCACCAGTGTTCTGAGTGCCGCCGTTGCTCGGTTTATTGCCCTTATGGCATTGATACCGCAGAGATCACCATGGCAGGGCGCGAGATTTTAGCCAGCATCGGTTATGGCGGTAAATATTCAAACGAGATTATCGGCAAGGTATACAAAATTGGTAACAACTTAGGTTTACCTGGCCCTGCATTAAAAGATACTTTAGAAGGTTTAGCCGAAGACATCGAAGATGAGACAGGCGTAGCGGTTGAAATGGCGATGGATAAAGTCGGTGCGGAAGTGTTGTTGATTACGCCTTCTGCGGATTTCTTTGCTGAGCCGCACGTTGATGGTTTAATGGGTTATGCCAAAGTCTTCCATGAAGCAGGCATTGATTGGACGGTCAGTTCTTACGCGTCAGAAGCGGCTAACTTCGGCCTGTTTATCGGCAGTTACGATAACATGGAAAAAATCGCAAAGCGCGTACGTAAGGCTTCAATAGATTTGAATGTTAAGCGAATTGTGCACGGTGAGTGTGGTCATGCTTGGCGCGTAGCGTATAGTTTTTGGAACACTTTAGCAGGGCCGTTTGATTATTTAGATTCAAACTACCCTGTGCCGCAACACATTTGTGAGCTGACTTACGATTTACTAGAAGCGGGCAAGATTAAGTTAGACCCATCGCGCAACGATGACAAAACCTTAACCTTCCATGATTCTTGTAATGTTGCACGTGCCTCGCGCATGGGCGATAAGCCGGGCGGCCAGTTCGATATTCCACGCGCATTATTAAAAGCTGCGTGTAATAACTATGTTGATATGGCGCGCGAAACCACCCATGAAGGCACTTTTTGTTGTGGCGGTGGTGGTGGTTTATTAACAGACGACTTAATGGAAATTCGCGTTAAAGGCGCGATGCCTAGAATGCAGGCACTGAACGAAGTCGTTCAGAGCGATAAAGTCACGCACGTTGCTGCAATTTGCGCGATTTGTAAGACCCAATTTGCAAAAACCTTGCCTTATTTTAATATGGGCATGGATATGATTATCAGCGTACATCACATTGTCGGGGATGCCCTGATTATGACGGGTGCGACTGATGGAACAGAAGAAGAGGATGAAAACGAAGACTAAACGTAAGTTTAGTATTTTTTCATCCATACACATTTTTAAAGATTATTAACCTGGAGTATAACCATGGCAGCTGAGCCCGTTATCTTAGATAAAGAAACGCATACCTTTAGACAATATGAAGATGGTGATCACCTCACCACTGATTTTGAATCACAGATTTTTAAAGAAGATACTTCACATAAATGTCCTGTCTACATTCAGCGCACGCCACCTTGTCAAGGTAGCTGCCCGTCTGGCCATGAAATTCGTGGTTGGTTGCAGATTGTGCGTGGCATTGAAAAGCCTGAAACGGATATGGAGCGCGATGCGTATGCGTTTTATCGCAACACCATGGCGAACCCATTCCCATCTATCATGGGCCGTGTTTGTCCTGCGCCTTGCCAAGATGGTTGTAACCGAAATGAAGTCGATGATTACGTCGGCATCAACTCAGTTGAGCAATATATCGGTGATACGGCTTTAGCAGCGAATTTACAGTTCCAAGATATCCCTGCCTTAGGCGATAAAAAAGTGGCCATCATTGGCGGCGGTCCTGGCGGAATGGGTGCAGCTTATCACTTGCGTCGTATGGGGTATGCCTCAACGGTTTTCGATATGCAGCCTGCATTAGGTGGCATGATGCGTTACGGCATCCCTAGCTACCGTGTTCCACGTGATACCTTAGATGGTGAAAATCAGCGTATCGTCGATATGGGCGGCATTGAGATCAAATTAAACACCAAAATTGGTGTAGATATTACCGTGGCTGATTTAGACAAAGAATTTGATGCGGTTATCTGGGCGATTGGTTGCCAGAAAGGGCGTGGCTTACCGGCTGCAAACGCAGATGCACCAAACGTGATTACAGCGGTTGAGTATTTAGATGCCTTTAATAAGGGCAAGCTACAAAC
>JAZGFQ010000289.1:0-2816 GCA_036479635.1 Arenicellales bacterium | reverse complement strand
CTCTTAGACTTTTGACTTCCCAGCCCAGTAAAGATAAGCCCGCATCGAACTCCTCCATGATGAAATAATCATGAGTGGCTTTTTTATTGCGCGCAATGGTGCTAGATTTTATTTTGGGTTTTTTCTTAGCCATGATGGTGAACACTAAACAGATGCGCTGAGTATAGGCTATCTTAAGGCTTATCGGCACCTAGACGAGCCGAATCAATCGACTTTGATCTTGTATAATCGTAAGGCATTTTAAACCTTGCGCTTGAAATATCTTACGATTGCACCCAAACTGTTACAAACAGCTTAAATTTTAGTATGTATACCATTAACCGTTCAGCCTTAATTCCCTACTCTGATCAAATGATGTTTGATCTGATTAACGATATTGAAGATTATCAAAATTTCCTGCCATGGTGCGGGGGCTCAGAGGTTTTAGAAGACACCGAAAACACCCGTACTGGCAGCGTGGAAATTGCCTTTAAAGGCATCAATAAAACCTTCACAACCTGCAACACCTTAAGCCCGCCCTCTGAAATTGCACTGAAAATGATAGATGGCCCGTTTAGTAAACTACAAGGTAAGTGGACGTTCAAAGCCTTAGATGAAAATGCCTGTAAAATCAGCCTTGAGCTGGAATTTGATTTTGCTAATCGAATTGTAGGCGCGGTAATTGGCCCTGTGTTTAAGATCATAGCCGATTCTATGTTGGATTCCTTTTGCAAACGAGCGGATAGTCTTTACGGGCAATCACCTTAAACCGTGCGCGTCATCAGATATTAAAGCCTGCATTTGCGGGCTTTTTTGTGCTTAACTACTCTCTGCTGTTTTAAAAGGCATAGAATGATGAGTAAAACCTTGATTTTAATGCGCCATGCTAAATCAGATTGGCGCAATCCTTCCTTGAGTGATTTTGAACGCCCGTTAAATAAGCGTGGCATGCTCGATGCGCATAAAATGGGGCATTGGTTAGCGGATGCCACCTCTGCCGAGCAGCCTGCCACTCATAAAGTTGACCAAGCTAATGTGATTCTATGCTCCAGCGCACGGCGCGCGCAACAAACCTTGCAATTAATATTGCTTGAGATGCCTAATACACCACTGATTGAATCATTAGATGCGCTTTACCTCGCTTCAAAGCAAACACTGCTATCACTACTTAAGCGCTATTTCATTCATCATCATTGCGTTATGCTCATCGGCCACAACCCAGGATTAGACAGCGTTTTACAGTACTATTGCCCAAACGCACCGCGCACCGCTAACGGTAAACTCATGACCACTGCTAATATCGGAATCATCCAATTCGATGATCTCTTAAACCCTACCTTACACACGCTAAAGCGCCCTAAAACGATTGAATAAAACTCAGCCTGCGCCCGCATCGATACTGCAGCGCCTCCACGCACGTATTTCTGGTTTGAGCTACGCATTAATCACCGCTATTTTATTTTCGCTTAAGCCCGTATTGGTTAAGCTTATTTATGTCTATGATTTAAGTAGCATAACGGTGATCGCTTGGCGCATGATTATTTCTATGCCAGTGTATCTCCTCATTGGCGTATTCATCTGGCGCAAATATCGCCAAGCGCAACATAAAATAGCCGCCAGTGATATTTTCAAAGCTGCACTGATTGGTTTATCAGGCTATTATTTCGCTGCATTATTCGATTTAATCGGCTTGCAAACCATTACTGCACAGCTAGAGCGCTTAATTTTATTTAGCTATCCCAGCATCGTCGCTTTGTTATCTTGGTGGTTATTCAACCATAAGTTCGGCGCAAAAATGTTGATCGCGTTAGTGCTCTCTTATGCAGGCATTGCGGTCATTTTTGCCAGTGATTGGCAACACATGGGCAACAGCATTGTGAGCGGTTCAATATGGGTAATGCTGGCAGCGATTTGTTTTTCTTTTTATGTGGTTTTAAGTAAACCTATTATCGATAAAATCGGCGCAATGACCTTCACCATCATTGCCATGTCTTCCAGCAGCCTGATGATTTTCATTCATTTTATGCTCACCCAGCCAATACAAAGTTTAAACGTGCCATCAGCCGCGTTATGGTTATTATTTTCCATGGCGATTATTGCAACGGTGATTCCCTCTTTTACGATGGCGGCAGCCATCAGCAAAATCGGCCCAGCTAAAACCGCGCTAAGCGGCACGATTGGCCCGATTGTGACATCGATCTTTGCAGTGATGCTGCTTGACGAGTTCTTTGGCTGGCCTCATATTATCGGCCTTGCTTTGGTAGTGATGGCCGTGGTGTTGATGCAATCTAAAAACAAGCCGCTTTGAGTCTTGGGTTCTCAGGCTACAAAGCACCATGCTCAAAAACCCTATACGTCATAGCGAGAAGCAAAGCGACGAAGCTATCTCGTTCCGAAGCGTTTATCTGCTAAGCAACAAACAGCGTCACGAGTTTTCAACTTTAGCCCAGTATCACACTAAGATTGCCGCGCTACCGCCCGCAATGACAGATGTTTTTATCACGACGTTACAGAATTACAACTATGCCCAAAAACCCTGTGCGCCACAGCTGTATGTGTCAAGGCTACACACTTAAGCTTACCCAGTTCCCCACTGTGAAGTGGCAATGCCCTCGCCTAAATCCGCTTCAATCAAGCGCTTACGCACCTCTAATAAATGCGCAATTAAATCAGGTTCCTCTTTTTCATAAGCTGCAATATCAGGCGCACGCTGAACCACCACCCCAAGCAGTTCCGTGATGGCATTGCCGATTGAGTTCTGGCTGATGGTCACGATCAACTTGCCCTCGTCATTACGGTAAATCAACTGTTTAAAAGCAGGTTGCCAACGAATAGAA
>JAZGFQ010000288.1:0-3038 GCA_036479635.1 Arenicellales bacterium | reverse complement strand
GTAATGTGATTGTCACGGGCAGACAATCAAATGATTCCTTGTTCGATGAAAATATCGCAACGTTCGAAGAAGATGAAGGTGCTTATGATCAAGCGGATGCCGCGGGTTTTATCAAGCTCAACGCTTTGCGCTTGCGCATTGCTGCGAACAAAGGCCGTGCGAACGATTAGACTGGGGACATTAATCAATCATTTATTGTGTCATATTTCTTAAAAGCCATTAGCCACGGCTTCACCAGTAAAGTGGTGTTGCTATGCCTAGATATACTCGGCTTAGTGCTGGCGTTTAATGTCGCGCATTTAACCCGCATGGATGCGCGTATTGATGTCATCAATGGCCCTGTTTGGGCGATTGTGCTCATTACCGTTGTTACTTTGTATATCATGGACGTATACCGCACCGAAGCGCCGATCACGCGCGCGCGCTTGCCGCTGCAAACCTTTTTGGCAGTGCCTGTGGCAGGCGTTTTAACCGCATTGTTTGTGTATGCGTTGGGCATCGATTCCTTTATGTCGATCTTTGGCCGTGGGGTGATGCCCATCGCGTTTTTATTGTTTAGCCTATGGGCAGCAGGCTTTCGCTGGCTGTTGACGTATATTAGCCAGCGATATGGCGATAAATTACATTGGATGTTGTTGATGTCCGCTGAGATGGCCGAGCAAATCCAAGATGATTTAGGCGATAAGCGCGCAGGTAGTTCGCAGCATATTGAGATACAAGACGCTGCCAGCGCAATGGCGGCTTTTCCTTTAGGTTTAAACCCGCAAGAACATGGTATTGTGGTCAGTGAGTTTAATGCGTTGGATACGGCCTTGGTTAAACGTATCTCTGATTTTAGATTCAAAGGTATGAAGGTGTTGTCTTACAGTGCTTTTTATCAACGTTATTGGTCGCGTATTCCCGTCAAGCATTTACATCAAGGCTGGTTCTTGCAGGCATCAGGATTTGATCGAATATATGACCAAGTAGGCCTGCGCTTTCAGCGGGTAGTGGATGTATTGCTGTCGTCTTTAGGCTTAGTGCTGGCCAGCCCAGTGATGTTGTTTCTGGCGGTGATAGTGCGTTTGAGTTCTAAAGGCAAGGCGATTTATCAGCAGCAACGCGTAGGCTTAAATGGCAAGGAATTTACTTTATATAAGTTTCGTTCAATGGTGGAGGATGCCGAGAAGACAGGGGCTGTTTGGGCGCAAAAAAACGATGCGCGCATCACGCCCTTAGGGCGATTTTTACGTGCCACGCGCTTAGATGAATTGCCGCAACTATGGAATATTTTAAAAGGCGAGATGTCGTTGATCGGCCCGCGCCCAGAGCGGCCTGAGTTTGTTGAAAAGCTTCGTAAAGAAATCCCGCATTATGATTTACGCCATTTAGTTGCGCCAGGTTTGACAGGTTGGGCACAGGTAATGATGAGTTATACCAATTCAGTTGATGAAGCGGCGCGCAAGTTGGAATATGATTTATATTATATTAAGAATCATTCTATTCAATTAGATTTTGCGATTTTGATTAAAACCGTGATCTCGGTTTTCCGCCGAATGGGGCAATAAAGCCGTCGCCTTCGTTTATAAGATGAGTCTTTGCGAAGAGCGAGGCTACGAGTGATAGGTAATTCCCTGTTTTTAAGTGATGTTCAAAATAGTGCCTTAAGCCTTTAGAAGCGTATTTTTTGGTAAGCTTTGCGCCTTAGTAAATTAGATGGTTATTTTTAGTCAATAGTAGGAGAGTACGTGCAACTAGATCGATATATTAAAGTTGAACAAACCCGAGCATTATACGAACGCTTTGCGTTCGTGCTCATTGGAACTGCGGGCATATCGATATTAACGGTCGGCGTGCTATGGAATAATTTTTCAAAACGCTCGTTATTGCTCTGGCTGTTTGTATCTTTAGGCTTGGTATTCATACGATGGATAACGTGCAAACAATATTCAAGCACGAAAGTGACTAAAGATAACTACCAAGATGCTTTAACGAAATTTTTAATTTGGGCCTTTATTAGCGGCTTAACTTGGGGCTTGGTACCGATTTTTTTCTTTGATCATCTCAATCCTGTATATGCACTTTTTATAACCTGTGTATACACGGGATATATCGCATCAGTCGCCTCATCGACAGCCTTGTATTTGCCCGTTTTTTTGTCTTTTTCAATTATACCAACGGTATTATTTGCTGGGCGTGTGTTTCAGGCGGGAGGCGACATTTATACCCCCATGAGTGTGATGATACTTTTTTATTACGTTATGACGCTCTCCGTTGCCAAGAACACTTATAAGGCATTTTTAAAATCAATCACGCTCAATCATGAAAACCTGGCGCTATTAGCTGAAGTCAGTAAACAAAAAGATGCAGCTGAGGCAGCGATTAATGCCAAAAATCAGTTTTTAGCTGCCGCTAGTCATGATTTACGCCAGCCATTACACGCCATGGGCTTATTTATTGATACCTTAAAACCCACTAAACTCGACCTAGAGCAAACGCAAATTATCGAGAAAATTGGCCAATCAAAACAGGCGTTAAATGATTTGCTTCACGGTTTGTTGGATATCTCTCGATTAGATGCAGGCGTGGTTGAGAATAAACCCGTCAATTATTCGCTCGAGCAACTTTTAGAAAAACTCCAAGCAGAATTTGCACCCGATGCTGAGGTTAAAGGTGTGCAATTAACGATTACGGATAGCGTCGCCCCAGTTGTATTTGTTGATCCTGTTCTGCTTGAGCGCATTCTGCGCAATGTCGTGGATAACGCGATTAAATATACAGATTCAGGGTCGATTAACTTATCTGCCCATATTGAAGATAATCAAGTGATACTGACGCTAAGCGATACAGGGATAGGAATAGATGAGGCCAATACTGAAAAAGTGTTTTCAGAGTTTCATCAATTAAATAATCCTGAGCGGGATCGCCAAAAGGGGCTAGGGCTGGGGTTAGCCATCGTAAAACGGTTGTGCGCCTTAACGGGAGTGAAAATCACATTTAATTCAACATCTGGCGTGGGTACGTGCATTACCTTTGGCATTCCTTTAGGCAGCACTAAT
>JAZGFQ010000287.1:0-14263 GCA_036479635.1 Arenicellales bacterium | reverse complement strand
CGACGATGAAGGTTTTAGCGTCTAGATCACGCGCCGCGTTGATGATTTGCGTGGTTGAGCCGACGACATCTGCCAGCGCGATGACGGAGCGCGGAGATTCAGGGTGTACCAACACTTTTGCATCAGGTAAATGTTTTTTGAGTTCTTCTAGTGCGGTGGCTTTGAAATCTTCATGCACGATGCATGAGCCTTGCCATAACACCATATCGGCGCCCGTAGCGTTTTGTACATAATCGCCTAAGAATTTATCGGGTGCCCAGAGAATTTTCTCGCCCTTGTCAGATAAATGCTTCACTAAATCTAAAGCGATAGACGAGGTGACGACCCAATCTGCGCGGGCTTTCACGGCGGCGCTAGTGTTGGCATAGACCACCACGGTGCGCTCGGGGTGTTGATCGCAAAAGGTGTTGAAATCATCAATTTCGCAGGCTAAATCTAAAGAACACTCAGCCTCAGTTTCCACCATCAAAATTCGTTTTTCTGGGCTTAAAATTTTCGAAGTCTCGCCCATAAAGCGCACGCCCGCAACAATCACAGTTTCGGCATCACTGTTCAGGCCAAATCTTGCCATTTCCAAAGAATCGCCAACAAAGCCGCCAGTGGCTTCCGCTAAATCTTGTAATTCACTTTCGACATAATAATGCGCGACCAACACGGCATTTTGTTCTTTCAATAAACGGCTAATGCTTTTAATCAAACTGGCTTGCTTGTCTTTAGATAAAGGCAAGCTGCGGGCCTTTTCTGCACTTAAAGCAAGTTCGCGAATGCGCGTTTGTTGCGCGTCTGGGGCGGTGATGTGTAGGCTCATGTTTTTAGCTTAGTTTAGGTTGTTGAGTCATTGAGAGCGTTCGTCAAGGGCGACACTTCGCCAAGTGCGCGGCAATCTCCCAGAAAATATTATGAATTATAGTGTGACTAACTTAATGTATGGGTGCAAAACCTTGCATTGCAATCTCAAGACTAAGCGTAAGGTTCAAAAATTGATTTTCCCTTCGGTGCCGTTTAAAAGGCGCTTAATGTTTTCTCGGTGTCGCCAGATCAATAAAATAGCGATGGCGGTGCTGAGTAATATATACGGCCCAAGGGGCAGTAAAAAGAAAAATAATATAGGGGCGCAGGCCGCCGCCACTAAAGCGGAGAATGAGGAGTAACGCGTTAAAAAGGCAAGTACAAACCAAATGATGATCAGCAGCAGGACGATGAGTGGTGCGATGCCTAAAAATACGCCGCCGGCAGTGGCGACGCCTTTGCCACCTTTGAACTGATAGTAAAGCGGATATAAATGGCCTAAAAAAGCTGCCATGCCCGTGAGGGCGATTAAGACAGGGCTCGCGCCCAGCGCTTTAGCGATGATGATGGGAATGGTGCCTTTGAGCACGTCGCCTAATAAGGTTAAGGCCGCGGCGGTTTTATCGCCAGAGCGCAGTACGTTGGTTGCGCCTGGGTTGCCAGAGCCGACATTTCTCGGATCTTCCAAGCCTTTGAGCTTGGAAATAATAATGGCGCTGGAGACTGAGCCCAGTAGATAGCCCAGTAAGGGCAGGAATAGTTTAAGTATCATGGTAATTTAATTTGTTGAGGCTGTGGTGATCATTTCGATTACACTAGACGATTCAATTTCGAGCATTTTACTTCAGCCTATGGACATTATCTATCTTCATGATTTAGCCATCGATTGCGTTATCGGCGCATTTGACTGGGAGCGCAAGATTACCCAAACGGTTTATGTTGATTTAGACATGGGCTGGGATATCTCTAAACCAGGTAAAAGCGATGATTTAGCGGATACTTTGAGTTACAAAGATGTATCTAAAGCCGTCTCAGAGTTAGTGATTGAGCGAAAATATATGTTGGTTGAGGCGATGGCAGAAGAGATTGCAGCTCTGCTGATTGGTGAGTTTAAAACGCCTTGGTGTAAGGTTAGAATCAATAAAAAAGGCGCGGTACGCGGCGCGCAAGACGTGGGCGTAATCATTGAGCGCAGCGCCTAGAACATGAGGCAAGTTGTTTTTAGTTTGGGCAGTAACCTTGAGCGCGAGCAGCATATTCGTTTTGCGGTGTGTGAGCTGGAAAAGGCCTTTGGTGAGCTATTAGTCTCGCCGGTTTATGAAACCGTGGCAGTGGGTTTTGATGGGCCAGATTTTTTTAACTTAGTGGTAGTTGTGCAAAGTAATCTCAGCTTAAAGCGCATTCGAAGCACCATTCAAAGTATCGAAAAAAGAGCAGGACGGATTCGTGAGGGAAAATCATTTGCCAGCCGTAATTTAGACATAGATGTTTTATTGTTCGGCCAAGAGAACCTGCGTGATGAAGGGTTTAATGTGCCGCGAGATGAAATCGATCACGCGGCTTATGTGTTGAAACCGTTAGCGGATGTGCTGCCCGAAGGCCAACACCCTATTTCAGGCGAGCGTTTCTCCGTGCTTTGGCAGGCGTTTAAGGATGATGCGCAAAGCTTGCAGCAAGTGGAATTTGAGTTAACCCTTTGTAAGGTATCAAGCGGTAACGATGCTACATAAAAAACAACAGCAAAGCTTAAGCGCGGGTATCGAGCAATTAGCCTTAGAGATACCCCAAAACGGTTTGACTGCGATTGAAGCGCATCTAGGTTTGGTGCAGCGCTGGCAGTCAAAAATTAATTTGATCTCAACCTCGAACGATCAAGAGCTTATTACCCATCACGGCTTAGATAGTTTGGCGGTGCTACCCTTATTCAAAGGCGCAAAAAATGTACTTGATTTTGGCACGGGCGCAGGCTTTCCTGGCATGCCTCTGGCGGCCGCGATGCCTGATACGCATTTCACCTTGCTTGATAGCCGTGGGCGGCGTGTTGAGTTTTTACGCATGGTCGCGGTGCAAATTGGTTTGAAGAATGTTGAGTTGGTCAGCGCGCGCGTTGAGCAGTTTGTGCCTGAAGCGGATATTCAATATGATACGCTGGTGGTGAGAGCCGTGGCATCTTTGCTGGATTTGGTTGATATGACGAATAATCTAAGATGTAAAGGCCAGCGATTAATTGCCATGAAAGGGCAGTATCCGCAAGCCGAGCTCGATGCGCTTGGTGTAAAATATGCAGATCAAATCGTTTCTATTGATGTAAAACCTATTCATGTGCCGTTTTTAGACGCTGAGCGTCATGCGGTTATTATCCAATTTTAGCTAACCTCCCCATTTACTCAGTACTCAGTATTATATGACCGCTCGCATTATTGCCGTGACCAACCAAAAGGGGGGCGTGGCCAAAACCACCACCGCTGTTAATGTGCTGGCAGCATTTGCACAAATGGGCCGGCGTTGTTTATTGGTGGATATCGACCCACAAGGCAATGCCAGTGTTTCGAGTGGCGTGAGCATTAACCAAGTTGAAGATGGCGTGTATGGCGTTTTGATGGGTGATGCTAATATTAAAGATGAAATCGTCAGCAGCAAGAACGGTTATGATATTTTGCCGGCCAGCCCTGATTTAGCGGGCGCTCAGGTTGAGCTGTTAAGCTTTAAAGACAAAGATTTCCGTTTACGCAAGGCTTTGGCTAAGGTCGCGAAAAATTACGATGTTATTTTAATCGATACACCGCCATCATTAAACGTGCTGACGATCAACGCACTGAGCGCAGCAACCGATGTGTTAATTCCCGTACAATGTGAGTATTTTGCGCTGGAAGGTTTAAGTGGTTTGATCACGACCATGGGCAGAGTGCGTCAAGCGCTGAATCCTAAATTAAGCATTTTGGGCGTGGTGCGCACTATGTATGATGGGCGGAACTCCTTAACCATAGAAGTTTCGCGCCAACTTACAAAACATTTCCAAGAAAAGGTGTTTAAGACGCTCATTCCGCGTAACGTCAGGCTGGCTGAAGCGCCTAGTCATGGTTTATCGGTTTTAGCGTATGATAAAAGTTGTCGAGGCGCGCAAGCATATATCGCCTTAGCGCAAGAAATTTTAGCAAAGAAATAATTATTTAGAACAATGGCAAAGACAAAGAAAGCAAGATTGGGGCGTGGTTTAGACGCATTATTAGGCGCTGGAACGGGGTTGGATGCACCTGTGGCAGACGCTGATACGAATGGTGCGACAGGCGATCAACTCAAAACCTTGCCAGTTGAATGGTTGCAGCGCGGTGAGTATCAGCCGCGCACCAATATGGATGCCGACGCGCTGGAAGATTTAGCCGCCTCGATTGGCTCACAAGGCATCATTCAACCCATTTTAGTGCGTGAACTGAAGCCGCAAAGTTTTGAGATTATTGCGGGCGAGCGCCGCTGGCGCGCCGCTCAGATTGCAGGCTTAAATGAAGTGCCAGTGATTGTGCGCGAAATTGCTGATGAAGCCGCTAGCGCGGTGGCGTTGATCGAAAATATTCAGCGTGAAGATTTAAGCGCGCTGGAAGAAGCGCGCGGTATTTCACGTTTGCTCGAGGAGTTTGGTTTAACCCATCAACAAGCCGCCACCAGCATCGGTCGTTCGCGCACCGCCGTGACAAATCTACTGCGCTTGTTGGCCTTGCAGCCAAAAGTGCAAGATATGTTAGAACAAAAGCTATTTGATATGGGCCATGCGCGCGCTTTGTTGGGCGTGCCTGAGGCGGATCAAGTGCGCGCCGCTGAGGCGATTGTAAAAGGCAAGCTGTCTGTGCGCCAAGCCGAGCAATGGGTAAAGCAGTTTCTAGAAGGCGAGAAACAAACCCAGCCTAAGCGAAAGGTGAATCAAGATATCGCTCGGTTGGAGGAATCTTTAGCAGATAGTTTAGGCGCGAAAATTAAAATCCAAGACGCAAACGGGAAAGGTAAACTGATGATTCACTATCATTCTTTGGATGAGTTAGACGGTATTATTGCTCGAATTAAAAAAGCATAACGGCTTTAGCGAGGCAATAAATAAGCGATACTTATATAAGTGAGCGGTTTAATACATAATTACTGATATAAAACGTTGCCCTGCCACTAAGATTTTTTTATAATACGCGCCCCTGAGAGAGCTAATGAAAGGTCGAACGCAACATCGGTCAAATAATCGATCGAACGATAGATTGGCGCGTTGCTTTAAACAAGTAATGTTTGCGCAATTAGCTTTGTTGGTCGCGGGTGCTTTATTGGCAAGCTTTATGGCAGGCCTGAATCACGGTTTAGCGGCGGCTTTTGGGGCAAGCTTGGCCATGATGAATACTTTTTTGTCTAAGCGTAGCATTCGGCGTGCCAGTGAGTTGGCCTATACCAAGCCAGATGCGAGTATGTTGCCCGTGTATTCGGGGTTTGTACAACGATTGGTGTTGTTTGCCTGTGGTTTCTTTATCGGGGTGAGCATATTGGCTTTGTTGCCGTTGCCATTGTTGCTAGGGTTTATCCTTAGCCAGTTCGGGTATCTTGCTTGCAGTATGAAATAATGCAAGTAGTTAGGCCGAGATAAAATTCTGTTTGTCTGTTTTGAATAAAAGCAGGTAAATTAAATAAATAGATTACGTTTAATAACATTATGTCTTCTGAAGCAACGCTTACCTCAGCAGCTTATATCAAGCACCACTTGACGAACTTGACTTATGGCCGTCATGCCGATGGCCATTGGGGTATTGCGCATGGTGCAGATGAAATCAAAGAAATGGGCTTCATGGCGATCCATCTAGACACCATGTTCTGGTCTATTTTATTGGGTGTTATCTTTTTAGCCGTATTTTCTAAAGTGGCGCGCAACATTCAAGCTGGTGTGCCAGGCGGCATGCAGAATTTCGTTGAATGGATTATCGATTTTATCGATGAAAACGTGCGCGGCTCGTTTACGGGGAAGAATGATTTAGTCGCGCCTTTGGCGTTAACATTATTTTGCTGGATTTTACTGATGAACATCATGGATTTAATTCCAGTCGATGTGATTCCTGAGTTAGCCAAAATGGTCGGCATTCCTTATATGAAAGTTGTGCCCAGCACGGATCCAAATGCAACCTTTGCCATGGCGATTGGTGTGTTTGTGCTGACGATATATTACAGCATTAAAATTAAAGGGGTGGGTGGCTTCACTAAAGAGCTCACTATGCAGCCTTTTGAATCTAAGAACATGCTCTTGAAAATCCTTTTTATCCCGATCAACTTCATTTTAGAATTCGTGTCGTTAATCGCTAAGCCTATCTCGCACTCTTTGCGTTTATTCGGTAATATGTACGCAGGTGAGATGATCTTCATCTTAATCGCGATCATGTTCTCAGGCGGCTTGTCTGTGGTGGCCGTTGCAGGGGGTGGCTTACAATTTGTATGGGCGGTGTTCCATATCTTAATCATTACCTTGCAAGCATTCATTTTTATGGTGTTGACGATCGTCTATCTTGATATGGCGCATCAGCATCACTAATCTTAATTTTAATCATTTAACTTAAATACATTCCGGAGAATTACAATGGAACAAGCATTACTTTATATCGCAGGCGCTATCATGATGGGTCTAGGTGCATTAGGCGCAGCTGTCGGCATCGGCATTTTAGGCGGTCGTTTTCTTGAAGGCGCAGCGCGTCAACCAGAGTTGATCCCTATGCTTCGTACACAATTCTTCATCGTCATGGGCCTAGTGGATGCGGTGCCAATGATCGCTGTAGGTATTGCGATGTATGTTCTGTTCGCGGTGGCGGCATAATTAACCAATCTACTTTAACCGCGTTTATTTGTGCGTTGAAGTGCGATCTAATTAAGCAGGTACACACAACATGAATATTAATCTTACCCTGATCGGTCAGCTGATTACGTTTATTTTATTTGTATGGTTCAGCAAGAAATTTGTCTGGGCGCCGATTATCGATGCCTTAGTTGAACGTCGCACGGTTATTGCTGACGGTTTAGCCGCTGCAGATAAAGGCCAAGCTGCACAAGCTGAAGGCGAGAAGCAAGCGAATCAATTAGTAGACGAAGCCAAAGGCCAAGCTGCTGAGATTCTAAACAAAGCTGAAAAGCGTGGTTCTGATATCGTTAACGAAGCGAAAGCGGATGCGACGGTTGAAGGCGATCGCGTTTTAGCGACAGCGCGTGCTGAGATCGACACCGAAGTCAGTAAAGCGAAAGAAGGTTTGCGCGCGCAAGTGAGCGAGCTCGCGATTGCCGGCGCACAACAAATTCTAAAGCGCGAAGTAGACAGCAAAGCACATGCTGATTTACTCGGCGATTTAGCCGCTAAGCTATAAAGGCTCAGTAATATGTCTGATAATAGTAATGTAGCCCGTCCTTACGCTAAAGCTGTTTTTGAGCTGGCGCGTGATGCAGGTGATTTTTCTGGATGGTCTGATCAGCTTGCGTTCTTGTCGATGTTATCGAAAGACGCGGGCATGATCGAAGCGGTTCAAAACCCAGCTGTATCAAAGCAGCAAGTGATCGATTTAATCTTAGATCTAGGCAAAGACCAGTTGTCGAGTGAAGGCCAGAACGTAGTGAAATTATTGATCAAAAATGATCGTTTGGCCGCGACGGCAGATATTGCGCAGCAGTTTTTAGTATTGCGTGATGAAGCAGAGCAAGTGATCGAAGCTCAACTTATTACGGCGGCTAAAGTTAATAAAACTCAAATGAAAAGCATTGAGACGGCTTTATCGAAACGCTTAGGCAAGAAAGTTAAGCTCGAAGCGATGGTTGATGAAAGCTTAATCGGCGGTGCGATTGTTCGAGCGGGCGATTGGGTCGTAGATGGCTCAGTAAAAACACAGTTACAAGAGCTAGTGGGCGCGGTAAGCGCGTAAACACGAGCGAATTTTAAAGAATTATATTTTTAGGAAATAGAAAGCTATGTCTATTCAATTAAATCCATCTGAAATCAGTGATCTGATTAAAGAGCGCATTAAGAACTTTGAAAGCAATGCCGAAGCCAAAACTGAAGGCACCATCGTGATGCTAACAGACGGCATCGCACGTGTTCATGGCTTATCTGAAGCTATGCAAGGCGAAATGCTTGAGTTCCCAGGTGATACTTACGGCCTAGCGCTGAACTTAGAGCAAGATTCAGTGGGTGTGGTTATCTTAGGGGATTACAAACACTTATCTGAAGGCGATACGGTTAAATGTACGGGTCGTATTTTAGAAGTTCCGGTGGGTCGTGGCTTATTAGGCCGCGTGGTTAACGCTTTAGGCCAGCCGATTGACGGCAAAGGCCCGATTGAAAACGACGGCACGTCTCCGATTGAAAAAGTTGCACCAGGTGTAATCGAGCGTCAATCAGTTGATCAGCCCGTGCAAACAGGTTTGAAAGCGATTGATGCCATGGTGCCAGTCGGTCGAGGCCAGCGTGAATTAATCATCGGTGACAGACAAACGGGTAAAACCGCCGTCGCGATTGATGCGATCATCAATCAAGCCAGCACAGGCATTAAATGTATCTACGTTGCGATTGGTCAAAAGGCCTCTAGCATCGCAGCGGTGGTGCGTAAGCTTGAAGAGCACGGCGCATTAGAGAATACTATTATCGTAGCAGCGCCTGCTTCAGATTCTGCAGCAGAGCAATTCATTGCGCCTTATGCAGGTTGTTCAATGGGCGAATATTTTCGTGATCGTGGTGAAGATGCTTTGATCGTTTATGACGATTTAACTAAGCAAGCTTGGGCGTATCGTATGGTGTCATTATTACTTCGTCGCCCGCCGGGTCGTGAAGCCTATCCTGGCGATGTATTTTATCTCCACTCACGTTTACTTGAGCGTGCAGCGCGTGTAAATGTTGCATACGTTGAGAAGTTTACCAACGGTGAAGTGAAAGGTAAGACGGGTTCTTTAACCGCATTGCCTATTATCGAAACACAGGGCGGTGACGTTTCTGCCTTCGTTCCGACTAACGTTATCTCAATCACTGATGGTCAGATATTCTTAGAAACTGATTTATTCAACGCGGGTATTCGTCCAGCGATTAACGCGGGTTTGTCCGTGTCTCGTGTGGGTGGTGCAGCGCAAACAAAGATCATCAAAAAGCTTGGCGGTGGTATCCGTTTAGCCTTGGCACAATATCGTGAATTAGCGGCGTTCTCTCAGTTCGCATCTGATCTAGATGATGCCACGCGCGCACAATTATCACGCGGTGAACGTGCGGTTGAACTGATGAAGCAAAACCAATACGCACCTTTATCCGTGGCTCAAATGGCAATGTCATTATTTGCGATCAACGAAGGTTACTTCGATGAAGTAGAGGTTAAAGGCGTTGTTAATTGGGAAGGTGCAATGTTATCTTATGTCGGTGCGAATGCGTCTGATTTGATGGATTCTATCAATGGAGACGGCGATTTTAACGACGACATCGCGGCGAACATGACGGCGGCGTTGGATGATTTCAAAAAGAACGGCAGCGTTTAACGCTAGGCTAATGTTAGGCTACATTCATTTATATAGGTTTAAATAATGGCAGGCGCTAAAGAAATAAAGACCAAAATTGCGAGTATCCAAAACACGCGTAAAATTACTAAGGCGATGGAAATGGTCGCCGCGAGTAAAATGCGCCGTGCTAAGGAACGCATGGAGTCAGCACGCCCCTACGCTGAGAAAATTCGCAGTGTGGTGACGCATATGGCTCAGGCACACTCTGAGTACAAGCACCCCTATTTACTTGACCGTGAGGTCAAGCGGGTAGGCTATATTATTGTTTCTAGCGATCGTGGATTATGCGGCGGCTTGAATATTAATGTGTTTCGTAAGGCCTTAGCTGAAATGAGCGATTGGAACGATAAAGGTGTTGAGGTGGATGTATCTATTATCGGCAAAAAAGCCTTGGCATTTTTTAAGCGTTTTAATAGCAATATTGTATCTGAAGCGACGCAATTAGGTGATGCGCCGCAGTTAGATGAAATCGTCGGTGCGATTAAAGTGATGATGGACAACTACATGGCGGGCGATATTGATCGCTTATTTGTAGTCAGTAATGAGTTCATTAACACGATGACACAATCACCGCAAAGTTTGCAGTTAATTCCTGCAGAAAATATTGCGGAAGAAGAACGCCAGCATCATTGGGATTATATTTATGAGCCCGATGCGAAAGAAGTGGTCGATGCCACCATGAATCGATATATCGAATCATTGGTGTATAAAGCCGTGGCTGAAAATTCAGCGTGCGAGCAATCTGCGCGAATGGTGGCGATGAAAGCTGCAACCGATAACGCGGGTGATTTGATTGGCGAGTTAGAGTTGATATACAACAAAGCGCGCCAAACAGCGATCACCCAAGAACTATCTGAGATTGTCGCAGGTGCAGCAGCTGTTTAAGTTGCATTTTGACAAAACAAATTCTAAGTATTTAATTTTTACACGAGGTTTTTTCGAGCAATGAGTTCCGGAAATATTGTTGAAGTAATTGGCGCGGTTGTGGACGTACAGTTTCCACGAGACGCGATCCCTAAAGTTTATGATGCCTTATTGGTGAGTGAGAGTGGGTTAACCCTCGAAGTTCAGCAGCAAATGGGCGATGGTGTGGTACGTTGCATTGCGATGGGTACATCAGAAGGCTTGCGCCGCGGATTGGAAGTGACCAATACAGGCGCAGCCATCACAGTGCCAGTTGGTCAAGCGACGCTTGGTCGCGTCATGGACGTATTAGGCCGTCCTATTGATGAAGCAGGCCCAGTGAGTGATGAGCATACGATGCCGATTCACCGGGCTGCCCCAACTTACGAAGAGCAATCCTCTAGCGTTGAGTTGTTGGAGACGGGTGTGAAAGTAATCGATTTAATCATGCCTATTGCGAAAGGCGGCAAGATTGGTTTATTCGGGGGTGCGGGTGTTGGTAAAACCGTTACCTTGATGGAGCTGATCAATAACATCGCTTCGGCGCATAGTGGTTTATCCGTATTCGCAGGTGTGGGTGAGCGTACTCGAGAAGGCAACGATTTCTATCATGAAATGACAGAAGCGGGCGTAATCGATAAAGTATCCTTAGTTTACGGACAAATGAATGAGCCACCTGGAAACAGATTGCGCGTAGCATTAACGGGCTTAACCATGGCGGAATATTTCCGTGATGAAGGCCGTGACGTATTATTGTTTATCGATAATATTTATCGTTATACCTTGGCGGGAACAGAAGTATCGGCACTATTAGGCCGTATGCCTTCAGCGGTAGGTTATCAGCCAACCTTAGCGGATGAAATGGGCGCACTACAAGAGCGCATCACTTCGACTAAGAAGGGTTCAATCACGTCATTCCAAGCGGTTTACGTGCCGGCGGATGATTTAACCGATCCATCGCCTGCTACAACGTTTGCTCACTTAGATGCAACGCTCGTGTTATCACGTCAAATTGCGGAATTAGGTATTTACCCTGCGGTAGATCCACTTGATTCAACGTCACGTGTATTAGATCCACTGGTCATCGGTGATGATCATTACGATACTGCGCGTGCTGTTCAAGGTATTTTACAGCGCTATAAAGAACTACAAGACATCATCGCCATCTTAGGCATGGATGAATTATCCGAAGAAGATAAGCTCGATGTAGGCCGTGCGCGTAAAATCCAGCGTTTCTTATCTCAGCCGTTTACGGTGGCAGAAACCTTCACGGGTGCGCCAGGTAAATACGTGAGCTTAAAAGATACGCTTGCAGGCTTTAAGGCGATTGTAAATGGTGATCACGATGATTTACCAGAGCAAGCTTTTTACATGGTTGGCGGTATTGATGAAGTGATCGCAAAAGCCAAAGAGATGCAATCATAGAGGCGGATCATGTCTACTATTAAAGTTGAAATTGTAAGCGCAGAAGAGAACGTCTGGTCAGGCGAAGGCACCATGGTGTTCGCGCCTGGCATCATGGGCGAGCTAGGCATTGCGCCGCGCCATACGCCTTTAATTACTCAGCTTAAGCCGGGTGATGTGCGTGTGATCACTGAAGATGGGAAAGAAGCATTCTTTTTCATCTCAGGTGGCATACTAGAAGTTCAGCCCGATGTGGTGACAGTGTTATCTGATACTGCCATCCGTGCGGATGATCTAGATGAAGCTAAGGCATTAGCCGCTCAAAAGAAAGCCGAAGAGACTATGCGTGATCAAGGCTCAGAAATGGATTATGCACGTGCAAAAGCGGAACTCATTCAGATTGCTGCGCAATTACGTTCTATCGAGAAAATCAAAAACTTAAGACGTTAAAAGTTTACTGTTAACGTTTTTCTAAAGGCTGGTTCGTGTTGAACTGGCCTTTTTTTATCTATGTTTTGTTAATCAACCAAGTTGATCAACATCCCGAACCCCGCCTGTCGCTGCACTGGTGGCCAAAGCCGCATAAGCCTTTAAAGCCTTGCTCACTACGCGCTCACGATTCGGTTTCCAACCCGTTTTACCTTTGGCATCCATCGCATCGCGCCGCACTGATAATTCAGCGGCATCAACATCCAAATGAATGCTGCGTTTAGGAATATCAATTTTAATAATATCGCCTTCTTCCACTAAGCCAATTGTGCCGCCCGTGGCCGCTTCAGGTGAGGCATGGCCGATAGATAAGCCAGAGGTGCCGCCAGAGAACCGACCATCGGTAATGAGTGCGCAATCTTTGCCTAAGCCTTTTGATTTTAGATAAGTGGTTGGGTAGAGCATTTCTTGCATACCAGGCCCACCTTTTGGGCCTTCATAGCGGATGATGACGACATCGCCTTTATTGATCTCGTTCTTTAATATGGCTTCAACTGAGCTTTCTTGGCTTTCAAAAACGCGTGCAGGGCCTGAGAAAGTTAAGCAGCTCTCATCAACGCCTGCGGTTTTAACAATGCAGCCATCTTCGGCAATATTGCCAAATAGCACGGCAAGCCCGCCTTCTAGGCTGTAAGCATGCTTGAGTTCTCTAATGCAGCCGTTTTCACGGTCTAGATCTAAAGAATCAAAGCGCCTAGATTGTGAAAAAGGGGTTTGGGTCGGTACGCCGCCTGGGGCGGCCTTGAAGAAAGTATGGCGTTGCTCATCTTGAGTTTGGCACACATCCCATTTAGCTAAAGCCTCGGCCATATTGCTCGAATGCACGGTTTTGCAATCTTGGTTGATTAAGCCTGCGCGGTCTAGTTCGCCTAATATCGCCATCACGCCACCTGCGCGATGCACATCTTCAACGTGATACTCAGGCGTAGCAGGTGCCACTTTACATAAGTTGGGTACGATACGACTAAGGCGATCAATATCTGCCATGGTGAAATCAATTTCACCTTCATGGGCGGCAGCTAATAAGTGCAATACGGTATTGGTCGAACCGCCCATTGCGATGTCTAGACACATGGCGTTTTCAAAAGCGTCAAAATTCGCGATTGAGCGCGGCAGCAAGTCAGTATTATCGTTATCATAATAATCTTTGGCTAGTCCAACAATGGTCGCGCCTGCTTCGAGAAATAAACGTTCTCGGTCAGCATGAGTGGCGAGTGTGGTGCCATTTCCGGGTAAAGATAAGCCCAATGCTTCGGTGAGACAATTCATGGAGTTGGCGGTAAACATGCCAGAGCAAGAGCCGCAGGTTGGGCAGGCTGAGCGTTCCATTTTATCCACACCTGCTTGATCAACATTATCATCCGCACCCGCGATCATGGCATCAACTAGATCAACGTGCTGTTCGGTGTCGTCATCCCACTTTACTTTGCCCGCTTCCATGGGGCCGCCAGAAACAAAGATGGTGGGAATGTTTAAACGCAAGGCTGCCATGAGCATGCCTGGCGTGATTTTATCGCAGTTTGAGATACACACTAAAGCATCCGCGCAATGTGCGTTGACCATATATTCCACTGAATCAGCGATGATTTCGCGCGAAGGCAGAGAATACAACATACCGCCGTGCCCCATGGCGATACCATCATCCACGGCAATGGTGTTAAATTCTTTTGAAACGCCGCCTGTCTTGGCAATCTCGCCCGCGACTAAATCGCCCATGTCTTTTAGATGCACATGCCCTGGTACGAACTGAGTGTAAGAATTCGCAATCGCGATAATCGGTTTATTGAAATCGCTGTCGGTCATGCCAGTGGCGCGCCATAGTGCGCGTGCGCCAGCCATGGTGCGGCCGCGTGTGGTGGTCCAAGATCGATAGTCAGGCATGATAATTGTCAGGTGTTAGTAGAATGACTGAATATTATCAAAAATAAGCAGACGGTCGGAAATTATCGCGGGATAGTTTGCATGGATATAACGGTTATCGATAGACACAAAAAAGCCCGCGCAATGCACGGGCTAGATGAGGCTGCTTTAATTAAGCCTTAAGAATTAGTACTAGGTGCAGCTTCCTTTGCAGTCATCGTTAAATTTTCCGCGTGAACACGGGCGATTTTTTCTGTAGTCGTACTCGGTGCAATGAAACTGCTTG
>JAZGFQ010000286.1:0-2106 GCA_036479635.1 Arenicellales bacterium | reverse complement strand
CGGTAGATGCCGTTGACGGCCAGCCGAGTTACCTATGGATAAATAATCAACCCGGTATTAAACGCACTATTCTTTATTTACATGGCGGCGGCATGATCATCCATGTGCCGGGCCTTTATAAGAAGTGGGCGCAACGTTTTGGGCCGGCCGTTAATGCCAGAGTGTTGCTGGTCGATTACCGTTTGTCGCCTGAACATCCTTATCCCGCTTCTAATGACGACTGTTTTTCTGCGTATCAATGGTTGGTGCAAGATCAGGGTATAAGCCCTGACAATATTGTCATTGCTGGCGATTCTGCAGGGGGTTATCTCACACTTTCAACCTTGTTACGCATTGGCGAATCTGAATTGGCTAACCCTGCCTGTGCGATTGCGCTCTCGCCTCTGGCTGACTTTTCCTATGGTAGCCCAACAATGTTCACCAATGAAATAGCAGATCCTTTGTTAAGTAAGCAGCTCCTGCCATTGGTAAGAGAATTGGTGCTTGGTGATCATTTGTGTACTGACCCACTGATTTCACCCGTTTACGCAGATTTAAGTGCTTATCCGCCATTGCAGGTGCATGTAAGTAGTAACGAAATACTTCGTGACGATGGTGTGCGTATTGTTGATAAAGCGAGAGCGCAAGGCGTGACTAGCGAGCTTTGTGAATGGCATAAAACGACGCACGTTCACCCTATAATGGATGGCCTTCCTGAAAGTGATCTGGCTGTGCAACGAATGGGCATTTTTATTGATCGCCACTGCCCAGAATAATCTCGGACGCTCGCATAACGCTTACTAAATACGGATGTGAGATGCGAGAATCTGCGTTTAGAACACACTGCAAAGGTAAATAGAGAAGAGCCAGGAACGGCACGGTAGTGTTTAGCACGGGCTCAATGGTTCGGTTTCAGGCTGGCCGTACAAGGTGAAACCCATTTTATAAGGACTTATCAACATGACCAAGAAAACCGCATTGCTTGCCTTAGGCACCTTACTTGTCGTTTCACTCAACAGTAATACCTATGCCGGATGGCGAGACTTTTTAAGTGGTGCCGCCGACGACTTGATGAAAAATAAAGATGCGACTGAAGCAGCGTCTTCTTTATTGAGTAACAGTGACATGACCAGCGGCCTTAAAGAAGCGCTTGCCAATGGGGTCGAATCAGCCGTTAAGACACTTGGCAAGAAAGATGGCTTTATGGGCAATTCGTTGGTTCAAATACCCTTGCCCGATTCGTTAAAAATGATCGAAAAAACAGCAAGAAAATTGGGTCAAGGCCAATATGCTGACCAATTTATTAGCACCATGAATCACGCGGCGGAAGAGGCCGTTCCAGAAGCTGCCGAATTGTTAGGTGAGGCTATTCGTCAAATGTCTGTTGAAGATGCATCAGACATTATCAAAGGCCCAGATGATGCGGCAACCCAGTATTTTCGAAAAATTTCGGGTGGCCAATTGGCAGAAAGGTTTCAGCCAATTATCGAGAAAGCCACTAGCCAATTTGGTGTCACCTCAGCCTATAAAAGCCTTGTTGCTCAAGCTACGCCTATGCTAAACAACCCTCTACTGAGTAGCTTCGTTCCCGCTGATACCCTTGACGTTGACCAATATGTGACGAACAAAACGCTTGATGGTTTATTTAAATATATCGCGATTGAAGAAAAGAGTATTCGTGAAAATCCCGCTGCTAGAACCACCGATTTATTAAAGAAGGTTTTTGCTGGGCAGTAAATCGTTCTAAAAGTGCCTTGTACATAGTTTGCTTGAAACCACACGATTCAATCTCACACCTGATTCTGTTGCCTGTAGTGCTGGCCTGAAAAGGAGTATGAAGTGATATTTCGAGGTATTACTTATAGCAAAGCATCATCTGCCGAGTAGTGATTCGTGACAGTTGTTTTGCGCTATAAGGGGTTTGAGTCTGCGTAAAGCAACCTATTCAGATAGACCGCCTGCAAAATTCAAGGGGCTGGAGCTGAGAATGCTTTGGAGTACGCACGTGTAACTAGCGTATCAAGGCTAGTGAGGCCAAGAGCGTTGAGCATCGCTGCGCATTACTTGTTGTCAGGGCCGAGATGATGTTGGATAAAATTGCTTTGAGCCACGCTTACACCGTAAACT
>JAZGFQ010000285.1:0-2107 GCA_036479635.1 Arenicellales bacterium | reverse complement strand
TTGCTCAAGAGAAATACTGTGCCAAGGTGCAAGGTTCTCTGTTAGGTTGTTAAAGCCTGCTAAGCTTAATAGTTCGTGCTTGATGGTGCCTTTTCCAAAGGAATAACCGTTAGGGCTGAGATAAATCACGCTGAGTTTTTTGCCGTGCTGAGGGATTAATGTTTGGCGCATCGTTTGGATGACAGCTTGCGCTTTTTCGGCTTGATTGATTTTGCGGCCAAAGCGCGCTAATTCGTCATATAAGCCCGAGAGCGATTGCGGCATCGACATTTTATAAACAGGGATGTCAAAATTATCCAGCATCTCCAAAGTAAGGGGCGAGCTAAATACATTGGCTACGACTAAATCAGGCTGCGTGGCGATGATGCCACTGGCGCGGGCATGATTGGTGCCAAATTGCTGTACTTCATTAGCAATGGGCGAAAATTTGGGTTTATGCGTATAGGCCGAAACAGACAGAATATTACTTTTGTTCGCTAAGGCATAAACGATTAAATCTGAACAGAGGTTAATGGACGTTAGGCTAAGCGACCACGCAACATTTGAAACACCTGCTGAAAATATCAGCAGGCAAGCGCGGATCATTGCTTTAACGTTCATTAACGCATCTCCATTAGGTTTTATAAATCTATCTTAATGCCCACAAAAAGCTGACGGCCTGGCGTGGTATAGCCAACGACATTTTGATAACTTTTATCAAAGGCATTTTCAGCTCGGGCAATAACTTTGATTTTTTCATTTAGTTGATACGCTAGTTTTAGGTCCACAATAGTATAGGCTTCTAAGGTGACATCCGTAAACGTTGAAAAGTCCGTATCTAACTGCTCGTCTGTGTAGGTCACATTGACTTGGCTCAGCAAGCGACCCCCTATGCTTTCATTCGCCACATTCACGCTGGCGACTTTCTCTGGGCGGCGAATCTCAGCTTGGTTGCTGCCATCTTCAGATTTAGTCTGGGTATAGGCTGCTGTGATTTTTGTGTTATCTCCAATAGCGGTGCTCAGGCTCAATTCATAACCAGAACGTTCACTGCTTTTATCTAAGTTTTCAACGGTAGAAGTGAAATCAGGGTTAAAGATGGTTTTGATTTCGTTTTCTAAGTCGGCCTTGAAAAAAGTAATATCAAAGATGGTATTTTGATCTGAGAAATGGTGTTCATACCCGATATCTAAACCCGTAGATTCTTCTGGCTTTAAGTTTTTATTACCAACAAAACTTGCGGGGAAAAACCCAAAAGTTTCAATGAATGAAGGGTTGGTTACACCCGTGCCTAAGCTGGCGTGAAGTTTGCCATTTTGCGTTAAATAGGCGCTGGTTAAACGATAGCTTGCATTGCCATCATATAAATCACCAAAATCTTTGCGTACCGACGCGGAAGCAAACCAGTTGTCTTGTTGATCATATCGATATTCAAGCGCCAAGGCATGATCGGTTGAGCTTTGCGATTGATTGCTGGCATCGCTTGCTGTTGCGCCAATTTGCTTATAATCATCTTTTTCTTGTTCAACTAAAACACTCAAGCCATGTGCAGGCGCGAGCTGCCAATCGCCTTGCCAACTTAATTTTGTGCGCTGGTTTTCAGTGGTGCTTGCGCCAAAACTAGCAGATCTAAAAGCGTTGCTCGTATCTGAATTTGAAAATTTGATGGTCTGATTAAAAGCCTCACCCTTTTTAAGCAATGAGATGGAAACCAAATTTTGATCGACTTCCACATCATCTAAGGTATCGTGTAATTTGCCAGTATTGAAATCTGTGCCGTCTATGTCTGTGCGTGTGTTATTGACACTCAGTTGTGCGTCTAACTGCCAGTCGTTTGAAAACGTTGTACCGCCCGCAACTGAAAAAGTTTGGGTTTCAAAACCATCGGCTTCAGTGCCATTTTCTGCCACAGAAAAGCCGTCGCTGCTGATCTTCTCTGCAGAGAATTTATAGTGTCCATTGCCAGCTTTACCGCTAAATAATAGATCTAAAGTGTTGGTTTTATCTTGCCCGAGTTCTACACCAATGCGTGAAACAGGGTTGGCTGAGCCTTTATGCGTGATGATGTTGATCACACCTGCTAAAGCGTCACTGCCTGTTAAGGCGCTTTGTGGGCCGCGCAGCACTT
>JAZGFQ010000284.1:0-4711 GCA_036479635.1 Arenicellales bacterium | reverse complement strand
ACGGAGATGGGGCATGAGGCTGTTACTGAGCATGCTGATTTGATTGCTGAGATAGTGGGCGTGCAACTTGAATGAGGCTTGGATTTAAAATGCGGTTGGAATTTATTGAGGAGTTTGCTAAGTTTGGGCTAAATCAATAAGCGGTCAGTTCAATGAGTAAAAATTCTAGCTATACCCCAGATAAAGTTTGGAAATGGGCATCTGAAAGTGGTGGAAAATTCGCTAACATTAACCGACCGATTGCTGGCGCGATGCACGAAAAAGTGTTGGCCGTTGGCCAGCATCCTTTACAGCTGTACTCTATGGCCACACCTAATGGGGTGAAAGTCACCATTATGCTGGAAGAATTATTGGCACTCGGCATTCAAGGCGCTGAATATGATGCGTATCTGATTAATATCATGGAAGGTGAGCAGTTTGGCAGCGGCTTTGTCGCTATCAACCCAAATTCTAAAATTCCTGCATTGGTGGATCACAGCACAGCAACGCCTACGCGGGTGTTTGAATCCGGTGCGATACTTTTATATTTAGCGGAAAAGTTTGATGCATTGATTCCGAATGACCCAGCGAAACGGGTGGAATGCCTATCGTGGTTATTTTGGCAGATGGGCAGCGCGCCCTATTTAGGCGGTGGTTTTGGGCATTTTTATCAATATGCGCCTGTCAAAATAGAATATTGCATTGACCGCTTTACCATGGAAGCCAAACGCCAGATGGATGTGCTAGACAAACATTTAGCCGATAAGGATTATATTTGCGGGGATGAATACAGCATTGCCGATATCGCTATTTGGGCTTGGTACGGCACGGTTGCACTGGATTTAACTTATGAAGCGGCTGAATTCCTAGAGGCGAAATCTTATTCGAACTTAATGCGCTGGGCACAGCAGATCCATAAACGCCCTGCGGTATTGCGCGGAAAAAGGGTGAATCGAACTTGGGGCGAGGAATCGGAACAACTCCGTGAGCGCCATAACAGCGCTGATTTTGATACGAAGGTATAAACCTTATATTAGCAAAGTGTTTATCGATAGACGTCCAGCGCCCCATCAGGCTGCCGCTTAAAGCGTTTGTGTGACCACAAATAATCTGCGCCTAATGTGCGCACCATTTTCTCAACCTCTTGATTCATGCGGGTGGTGTCTTTGAGTTGATCGCCTACTGGGAAATCTTTAAGCGGGGCGTGTAAGGTGGTTTCGATACCGCGCCAAGGAATGATGCGGTTGGAGCAGGGAATCACCACGGCTTTACCCGCGGCGGTCATTTTACCTAGCATCGGGAAAGTGGAGGCAGGGTGATCAAAAAAAGGTGCGAAAATACCGTGTTTAGCGCCAGCGTTTTGATCAGGTAGATAATAAAAAGGTTGGCCTGAACGGATACTACGAATGAGACGTGTTAGCGGCGCTTTGCGATCGAATAATTCAATGCCAAAGCGGCTGCGCTGCTCGTAGGAGACATGATTCCATACAGGGTTTTTATGGGTTTGATACATGCTACTCAGCGCGCCATCGAGCGATAAACGAATACCACCCGAATCTAAAGCCACAAAGTGTGGCGCGAGTAGAATGATACCTGAACCTTGGTCCTGTGCACTTTTCAGGTTTTCGGTGCCTTTAATATGTATTAAGCGACGTAGGCGTGCTTTGCTTGCCCACCAAATAGCGCCGATGGATAACACGCTGCACACTAATAACCTGAAATGTTTATGGGCCATTTTGCGTAGCTGGGCTTCACTGCGTTCAGGAAAGCACAAGCGTAGGTTAATGAGGGTGATGCGCGCGCGTTTACGCACTAAGATAAACAGCAGTTCGCCTAAAACAGCGCTGATCGCATAAATAATAGGAAAGGGCAGCAGGCCAATAAGGCGCGTGATGCCAACCCAAAACCAGCTAAACCAATGGTGTGGGTGGCGTAAATTGGATGTGTCGGGCATCAGATGTTCAAAATGCTAAAAAGCTAAAGGCTTGGCTTAGCCAAAATCAACTTGAATCGATTTCCCTTTCCACTTTTTAGGACCGGTGGTGTGGACAGATTCACCCTTGGCATCGACCGCCACCGTCACAGGCATATCTTTCACGGTAAATTCATAAATGGCTTCCATGCCTAAATCATCAAAGCCTACTACTTTCGCGGCCTTGATGGCTTTCGAGACTAAATAAGCGGCGCCGCCCACGGCGATCAAATAAACCGATTCATGGGCTTTGATTGACGCAATGGTTTCAGCGCCGCGCTCGGCTTTGCCGATCATGCCCATAATACCTGTTTTATCCAGCATCATATCGGTGAATTTATCCATGCGCGTGGCGGTGGTCGGGCCAGCAGGGCCGACGGCCTCACCCTTAATAGGGTCAACAGGGCCGACGTAATAAATAAATTTTCCGTTGAAATCAACGGGCAGTGGTTCGCCTTTTTCTAACATCTGTTCAATGCGCTTATGCGCAGCATCTCTGCCCGTTAAAATAGTGCCGCTTAATAATAAATTTTGCCCTGGCTGCCAGTGCTTGATGTCTGCCTGAGTGAGTGTGTCTACATTAACCTTGGTGGAAGGTTGTTCATTTGAGGCCTGCTCAATGACTGGCCAGTTGCTTAAGTTCGGCGGCGTGAATGTCGCCGCACCTTTGCCATCTAAGTTGAAATGAATATGCCGCGTAGCCGCACAGTTTGGAATCATTGCGATCGGCAAAGAGACGGCATGGGTTGGGTAAGTATTGATTTTAACATCTAGCACGGTGGTTAAGCCGCCTAAGCCCTGTGCGCCGATGCCCAAATTATTCACCGCATGATAAATCTCTAGGCGCAAGGCTTCGGTCGCATCTTGTGCGCCGCGTTTAATTAAACTTTGAATATCAATCGGCTCCATCAATGATTCTTTTGCCAAAAGCATAGATTTCTCAGTCGAGCCACCAATGCCGATGCCCAACACACCTGGCGGGCACCAACCCGCGCCCATTGTTGGCACGGTTTTAACCACCCAATCAACAATGCTGTCACTGGGGTTTAACACAGTGAATTTGGTTTTATTTTCAGAACCGCCGCCTTTGGCCGCAATCTTGATTTCAATCCCATCGCCCGCCACTAATTCGGTGTAGACCACCGCAGGTGTGTTATCTTTTGTATTTTTGCGCGCACCAAAGGGCGGTGAAACCACCGAAGCGCGCAGGGGGTTATCTGGGTTTAAATAGGCGCGGCGTGTGCCTTCGTTGATCATTTCTTGCAGCGTTAAATCGCTTGTCCATTGCACATTCATGCCGATTTTCACAAAGGCCACCACAATGCCAGTATCTTGGCAGATCGGACGCTTACCCTCAGCCGCCATTCTAGAATTAATTAGAATTTGAGAAATAGCATTTTTAGCCGAGGCTGATTCCTCCATTTGCCAAGCGCGGTGCATGGCATCGATGAAATCAGGGCTGTGATAACACGAGATATATTGCAAAGCGTCTGCGACGCTGTCAATCACATCTTGTTGTTTGATGATCGTCATTAGGCCGCTAAGATAGCATCAATACGCTTCCAAAGGGTGGTTGATTGCTTAGGGTCGACCGCAGAGCAGAGTAATAGCTCATCGAGCAAGCTGTCTTTACTTTCTTGCCCTGAGGTGTTCTTCTTCATCGAGGCGGATAAACGCTCAATTTGATAGGCCATGCGCGCCTTGCTAAATTCATTAGGCGTGTCGAGATCTAACATCACCTCAATTTTTAAACAGCGGCTTAGTTGTGCTTCGGTGTTGTCTTGCAAGGTTTTTGCATCGATGGCTTTACCAGTAATGATGGATTCGAAGCGTTTGTTCATCGCTGTCTCTGCTGCACTAGATAAAGCGGGCAAGGCCTCGAAAGTGGCTTTTGCCTTCTCAGTGTCAATGGTTTTGCTTAGCTGCAGTTGGTTTTCTAACTCAGCACATAATTTAGCTTTATCGATGATCGCCTGCATCTCCGCTTTAGCAAGAGATTTTTTAGCCTTGCTCAACGCCGATTTGAAATCTTTCTGTGCCTTGCGCCAGCTGTCCATCAAAGCTTTTTCAGCTTTACGCGGCACATAGCCAATTGCATTGAATTGATCACCGTGCTGAGCTAAGGCGGATTGTTGTTTTAGCAATTCCTCGGCGGGGGCATTCGCGGCTTGAATTAAGGCTTCTACCACTAAGCGTTTTTGCTTTAAATTATCATTACGCACTTGGTCTTGTTCTTTGCGGTCGGCATTACGCTTGTTGTAAATGGCATCTTGGGCTTTTTGATAAGCATCCCAAAGTTTATTTTCAATGCCACGCTTTTCTAGCACAGTGATTACCCAAGACTTTTTCAAAGTCTCAAGTTGCGTCATCGCCGCGCGCGCATCTTCGAGCTCAGCGAGTGCTTCGATGTCTGTGATTAATGTTTGGCGTGCCTTTAAGCTGCGCGCACGCTCACGGCCAAGGTGGATTTCGAATTCATCGGTGATTTTATCCAAACGCGTTTTGAGCGTTTTGTGGTGTTTGTGCTCAGTGTGGCCGATGTTATAAAACGCGCTGCGCTGCTGGCGTAACCATTTATCCAGCTCTTTCCAGTTCGGTTGTTTCCAATCGGTATCGGCAAAGCGTGTTTCTATCTCAGTGATGAGCGCACGCTTTTTATTTAAGTTATCTTTACGCTCTACTTTCTGCGCTTTGAAAATCTCGCGGCAAGGCTCGTAAGCTTTATCGCAGGCTGCGCTGAATTCTTTCCAGAGCTTATGT
>JAZGFQ010000283.1:0-3287 GCA_036479635.1 Arenicellales bacterium | reverse complement strand
TTTGAAAGTAGCACTTGATGGCACAGAAAATATTAACTTACATCGCCCCACTATTACCGTGCCAGTCGAAGAAGGCGCGCAATATCGCCTCAGTGTGTATTGGAAAGGTGAGCAGATTACCACGCGCACAAACCCATTTTTTGAGCTGTATTTCAAAGATGGCGAAAAAACTAAAACTATACGCAGCAAGCAAAAAAGAGGCAGCTGGAACTGGCAGCGAATCAATATGGGGTTTGATGTGCCAATGGGCACGCACTTTGTGAATTTACGTTTACGTAGGCATTCCACTCAATCCCTAGATAAACTCATCTCTGGCACAATTTATTTAGATGATGTGCAATTGACGCGGTATAATTAAATCATGGTGTCAGCTTCAAATATAAGCCCTAAATGGATTCTAGCTTTAAGCACGGATGTTCAGCAAGGTCATTTTTCTAATGGCTTAACGGAAGCGCGTTTTAACGATGTATTAAAATGGTTGCTAGAGCGCGATTTCATCATCGGTCAACAGTTATCAGCTGTCTTCAATAATGTTTACGAAACGGAAACCAAGGCGCGCGAAAATGTATTTTTAGCGTTAGACGATTATTTGTTTGTTTTTTCAAATGAGTCTCCTTATGCAGTATTAGGCTTGAGGGAAAACGTTAGCCAAGATGTTGCCAAGATTCGCTATCGGCGCTTAATTCAGCTATATCACCCCGACAGAAGCTTAGCGCAAGCATTAGGTTTGGCGCATCGAGCAGAAAAACTTAACTTGGCGTTTGATCGCATCAAATCGGGCAATATTTCTGGCAGTTCTGTTTCTCAGGCTTATGCAGGTGGTTCAACGACGCAAGCGCCTCAATCGACTTCAAATTATAGCTATAACACTCAATATCGTGCACGCGCATCAGATAAGGCGCGCGCTGCGATGGGATCGCCTCAAAAGGTTAAGTGGAGTTTATTGTCCGCGCTTGCTTTAGGCTCTGTTGCTGCGTTACTGATGGTGTATAGCAATAACCGACCAATCGAGTATGAAGGCTTACAATTAGGCGGTTCTGATTTTAATGTTGCAGCAGAAAGTGAAGTAGATAAAATGAATGTGATGGACTCGGCTTCTCTCGAACTAGAGCCGATTGTTATGTTAGAAGCGCTCAGTATGCAAACACAAGAACGAAATAATGTTCTGCCCATTGAAGCTAAGACATTGGTAGCAGGGGAAACATTGCCTGTTGTGAAAAACACAACCTCTAAGATTATTGCTTCTAAGATAGAGAAGGAAAACCTAATCGTATTAGATTCAATCTCCGAGCCTTCAGAAAAGGATGAAAACAGGATGGTTGATTTTACTGCTCAGAAAGTAGCAAAGTTTACGCCAAATAGTGCGAAACTTGATTTTGAGTTATCTAGTGCTAGAGATAAGCCTCTATTAGCAAAAAAGCCGATAAACAAGCCTAAGCCGGTTAAAAAAAGCATTCAAAAAACACCGCCGAGAAAAACGGCATTAAATCAAACACTTGATCAAAAGGCGCGTGATAAACCCAAGCTACCTACAAAGGTCAGTCAAAAAGAAGCTTTAAAAGTCGATCAAATCACAGTCGCTTTAAGTAAAGCACGTAAGAAAGTTGAGGTGATCAGCCAGCCTGTGATAATTCCTCCTATTGTTGCAAAAGCAGTGCCCGTTCTGAAGTCACAAAAACTAAGTAAATCAGATCAAAAGCGTGCGCTTAAAGTGTTAAAGAATTATGTGAACGGCATGTTGATAGGAGACACTAAGCAAACACTGAATCATGTAGATGACGTTGTGAGCATCGATGGGAAATTAACCCCGAAATCGCAACTGAGATTAACGTATAACGATTGGTTGAATTCATCGATTAGCAGAAAATATAAATTTAAAGTGAAAGAGATGAAAGCATTTAATGGCTTTGTCAGGATTTCTGGGAATGCAAATATTGGTTTCAAATACCCATTAAAAAGCAGTAAATCTTATAAAGGTGACTTATATTTTGATATCAAGCCTGAACGCTTGGGCGGAAAAATTATTGCGATTCAACGCTTATAATGTTCTGGTTTAAAGCAAAGCCAAGGCCATTACTTTTGGGCCTTATTTTTATATTAACCAGTGTGCATTACTCCTTTGCGTATGCGTTAGGCAATTTACCTGCCGCCATAGAGCAAACTCAACATTCGGTGGTGATGCTCAACATTGTTAAGCGGCTACCTGAGGATGGTTTAGATAATATTTCGGCGCAGTCTCAATCTGGCTTAAATAAGCTCAACCGTTATTTCCTAGAGCATTTTCCTGAAATGGGCGGGAAGGAAGGAGTAAGTAAAATTACGGGTTCTGGGTTTGTTTTGAATCATGAAGGTTTGATCGTAACCAGTGCACACTTAGTTAAAGGTGCTCATTCAGTTGTCGTGGAATTGAGAGAGGGTAAAACCGTAAAAGCTAAAGTATTGGGCGTAGATTCAAGCACAGATATTGGTTTGATTCAAACGCAGCCGTTTAATTCAGCCGTAGCAAGTCCAAAGCAAGGGGCTTTAAATGAAATAAAACCAGGCCAATCAATTTATACCATCGGTGCGCCCTTTGGTTTTGCAGGCTCAGTCGCAACGGGCATTGTCAGTGCGATTAGAAGCACGACGCAATTTTTGAGTAAAACCAAGTTAATTCAAACCGATATCGCCATTAATCCAGGTAATTCAGGCGGGCCGGTATTTAATATGAAAGGTGAAATTATCGGTATTATCAGCCAAATCATGAGCACCAATGGCGGTTCGCAGGGTGTGTCTTTTGCGGTATCGATGGATGAAGTGATGGAATCAGTCAGCAAGATATTGGCACAATATAATGAGGCAGAAAAATGATTGATTGTCATTGCCATATGTTGCCGGGAATAGACGACGGCGCGAAAGATCTAGCGCACAGCTTAGAAATGGCACAAGTGGCGGTTGACAGCGGCACCACTGAAATCATCTTAACCCCGCATCATAACGATGGTATGTATCTTAACCTTAAGGATGATGTCATCAAGGCGGTCAATGATTTTCAGCTGGCTTTAGATCAAAACAACATCGCGTTAAAAGTCCATTCAGGCTCAGAGTTGCACGTGATGCCTGAATTGCCAGAACATCTTGAAAGCGGGATGGCTTGCACATATGCGAATAAAAACAAGGCGGTGTTACTAGAATTACCTAAACACACCTTGCCCACGGGCGCAGAAAACATTATTGAACAAGTCGCTTATATGGGCTTAACGCCCATCATTGCCCACCCTGAACGTAATTCAGCCTTATGCGCAGAA
>JAZGFQ010000282.1:0-5029 GCA_036479635.1 Arenicellales bacterium | reverse complement strand
TTTTCACATTAAAAAGCCAAAATGACCACCACAAACCAAAGCCTGCCTATGCGTTCTGTCTATATCTTATCTGACCGAACGGGCGTGACCGCAGGGACAATGAGCCATACTTTACTATCGCAATTCCCGAACATCACGTTCGAGCGGCACACCATCCCGTTTGTTGACGCGGATGATAAAGTGAAATCATGCATAAGACAAATTAATAGTTCACATAAGAAGGATAAAGTTGCACCTTTGGTGTTCACTTCGTTCACCGACAACGATTTTAACGACGAACTTAAAAAGAGCGAGGGCATCATTATCGATTTATTTGGGCCATTCATTAATGATTTAGAGAAGCATTTACATTCGGATTCCTCCCATAAAAGCGGCCAAGCGCACGGCATAAATAAGGAACACGATTACATGCACCGCATCGATGCGATTAATTTTTCGATGAAATATGATGATGGCGTGCGCATGGAAGATTACCAAGAAGCTGATTTGATTTTAATCGGGGTCTCACGCGCGGGAAAAACCCCCACCAGCTTATACATGGCCTTACATTATGGCCTACACACTGCCAATTACCCGCTGGCAGACGATGATTTTGAAAAAGGTGAGATTCCACGTGCCTTACTCGATGCACGTAAAAAACTATTCGCACTGACCATTGACCCAGCCCAGTTGCATAAAATCCGCGAACAACGCCGCCCTAATTCGCCTTATTCTTCACTGCAACAATGCCGCAGAGAAGTGATGCAAGCCCAGCAATTTTATAAGCGTTATCGTATCCCATTTGCCGATTCCACCGCCATGTCGATAGAAGAACTGGCGAGTTTTATCGTCCACCGCATGAACTTAGAAGTGAGCTATCTTTAAAATGACCACTAACACTAAATCTGTCGGCTTTGTCAGCCTTGGCTGTCCCAAAGCACTCGTTGATTCCGAACAAATTTTAAGCCAGCTGCGCGCTGAAGGCTATGACATTACGCCAAACTATGATGGCGCCGATGTGGTGGTCGTCAATACTTGCGGCTTTATAGATGATGCGATTGCGGAATCTTTAGAAGCGATTGACGAAGCTTTAAATGAAAACGGCAAGGTCATTGTTACTGGTTGCTTAGGCGCAAAAGATCCAGCCCTCATGGATCGCTTTCCTGATTTACTTGCGGTCACAGGCCCGCACGCTAAGAATGAAGTAATGGATGCGATTCATTTAGCCGTTCCGCCTGCGCATGATCCTTACGTTGATTTACTCCCACCCGGCGGCATCAAACTTACGCCCAGACATTACGCCTATTTGAAAATATCCGAAGGTTGTAACCATAAATGCAGCTTTTGTATTATTCCTGATCTGCGCGGTAAGTTGGTCAGCCGTCCAATTGATAAAGTTTTGGAAGAAGCCGAAGCCTTAATCAGTGCAGGCGTAAAAGAGTTATTAGTAGTCTCGCAAGATACCAGCGCGTATGGCGTAGACATTAAATATATGCCTGAGATATATAAAGGCAATGTGGTGCGCTCGCACAGCCAAGATTTAGCGCGCGAGCTAGGCAAGCTCGATACCTGGGTTAGGCTGCATTATGTTTACCCTTATCCACACGTTGACGACTTAATTCCTTTAATGGCCGATGGTGCGATCTTGCCCTATTTAGACATCCCCTTTCAACACGCCAGCCCTAGCATATTAAAAGCCATGCGCCGCCCTGCCCATGCTGAAAAGGTATTGCATAGAATCGAAAAATGGCGCGATATTTGTCCTGACATTACACTTAGAAGCACTTTTATTGCAGGCTTCCCAGGTGAGACCGATGCTGATTTTCAGATTTTACTGGATTTCATTGAAGAGGCGCAATTAGACCGCGTGGGTTGTTTTGCTTATTCTGCGGTAGATGGTGCGCAAGCCAATGCCTTAGAGAACCCTGTTGATGAGGCGGTTAAGCAAGAGAGGTTAGCTGAGTTCATGGCTGTACAAGCGCGCATTTCTGAGGCAAAACTGCAGGCCAAGATAGGGCAGACTTTAGACGTGTTAATTGATGACGTGTTTGATGAAGGTGCGATTGGCCGCAGCAAGGCTGATGCGCCCGAGATTGATGGCCAGGTACATATTATGTGCGAAACGGCTGATTTACAAAGCGGTGATTTTGTGCAGGTGAAAATTGAAGCCGCTGATGCGCATGATTTACAAGGGGTGTTGGTTTAGGCTTGTTTGTTGAGCGGGAACGTATTGATTTCATAACGAGACTTCACTGCAACGTATCGCCCTTAGATTGCCGCGCTTCGCTCGCAAAGACGTATGGGGAACGCTAAGGGCTTTGCAATAATAGCAAGGATACTTAGGGTCTTTGCGAGGAGCGAAGCGACGCGGCAATCTCGTGATAGTATTGACAACCTTAACGTATTTCTGACCTTGGCGAAAACTCACTCAGGCAAACTTAATACCATCCATCGCTAAGGTCACCCCAACTAGGATTCATCGTCTCAATCAAAGCCAGCTTTTTCTTTCTAGAGCCTGCCTTGATTTGTTTTTCCCGCTCAATCGCAACCACAATATCATCTGTTTGCTCAAACCAAACTAATTTATTGCATTTATATTTATGTGTGAAACTTTGAATATCCGCGTTTTTATGTTGATCGATTCTTTTAGGTAAATCACTGGTGACGCCTGTATAAAGCACTTTGTTGCTTGGGTTGGTGAGTATATAAACGTATCCTTGTTTCATGTTTATGTTCCTTTATTTTTATCACGATTCTTCAACTTTAACAAAACATCGCCTTTAGATTGCCGCGCTTCGCTCGCAAAGACGCACGGGGTTCTTTTGTCTTTGCGAGGAACGTAGTGACGCGGCAATCTCGTGACAGATATTGATTTCCTTAACGCATTCCCGACCTTAACGAAGCCTCATTCAAAACGCCACAGCTACCCCAAAGCCTGCTCAATCAATTCCATCAGCAACACTTGCTTGCGTTTTTTATTCGCAAAACTAACGGCAATGCTGTTCTTTGCCAGCTTCACCAATACCTTGCGATCCAGATCAAAGGCATCCGCCATCACTTGGTAATTCTCAGCGATATAGCCACCAAAATAAGCAGGGTCATCTGAATTCAAGGTAATGGTTAACCCAGCTTCCAACATTTTAGGTAAAGGGTGGTTTTCAGCCTTATCCACCACACATAATTTTAAATTCGACAGCGGGCAAACCGTTAAGGCAATGCCTTCATCGGCCACGCGCTGCGTCAACTCTGCATCCTCTAATACCGCATTACCGTGATCTATGCGATCCACTTCCAGTAAATCTAAGGCTTGGCGCACATACTCCGCAGGCCCTTCTTCGCCCGCGTGTGCCACGATTTTATAACCTTGCTTTTTGGCCACAGAAAATACGTTTTGAAATTTCTCAGGCGGATGCCCCATTTCAGAAGAATCTAAGCCTACGCCCAATAATTTATCTTTAAACGGCTCAGCCATTTTTAAGGTATCAAAAGCTTCATCTTCAGAAAGATGCCGCAGAAAACACATGATCAAACCAAAGCTGATGTCATGTTTGACTTCCCCTTCTACTAAGGCGCGATAAATGCCATTGACCACCGTCTCAAACGCAATGCCACGTTCAACATGGCCCTGTGGATCAAAGAAAATCTCAACGTGCCGAACACCGTCTTCTTTTGCGCGCAGTAGATACGCCATGGTTAAATCAAAGAAATCTTGCTCAGTGATGAGCACGCTCATGCCTTGATAATAAATATCTAGAAAATCTTGCAGATTTGAAAATTGATACGCCGCGCGCACGTCTTCGATGGTTTTAAACGGTAAGGTAATGCCATTGCGTTCAGCCAAGGAAAACAGAAGTTCAGGTTCAAGCGAACCTTCTATGTGTAAGTGTAATTCAGCTTTGGGTAAGGCGCGAATGAAATCGAGTTGAGACATAATAACAATACAAAAAAACGGCCCTTACGGGCCTAGGATAAAAACAAAGACGCGGTGTGCGCGAAGAAACGGGAAATAGCCTTACTTCGGCAAGCTACCTTGAACGCCTTCTACATACCAATCTAGCTTAGACATATCCGCATCAGACATCACTTCACCAGCAGCAACAATTACTTCACCTGCTTGGTTTTTAATCGGCCCTTGGAAAGCGTGCGCCGCACCTGAAACAATATCCGCTTTGACTTTATCTGCCGCTGCGCGCACATCCGCAGGCACTGCATCGGCATAGTCAGTGAATTTCACCATGCCATCTTTGATGCCGCCCCATGTGTCTGTCTCAACCCATGAACCGTCCATCGCCGCGTTGACGCGCGCAAGGTAGTAGCTATCCCAATCATCAATAATCGCGGTTAAGTGCATTTTTGGTGCGAAGGCTGACATATCAGACGCTTGGCCAAAGGCAAACACGCCGCGTTGCTCAGCTACCTGCATCGGTGCTGGAGAGTCAGTGTGTTGGGTGATGATATCTGCGCCTTGATCAATCAAGGTTTTAGCCGCATCGCCTTCTTTGCCTGGATCAAACCAAGAGTTGACCCAAATTACTTTAACCGTCGCCTCAGGGTTAACCTTACGCATCGCAATCGTAAATGCATCAATGCCGCGCACGACTTCAGGAATGGGGAAAGATGCGATATAACCTATCACATTCGATTTCGTCATCATGCCAGCCATCGTGCCGATCACCGCACGGCCTTCGTAAAAACGGGCAGAGTAAGTGCTCACGTTCGCCGCGCGTTTATAACCGGTGGCATGCTCAAACTTCACCTTAGGGAATTGCTTCGCCACTTTAAGCGTTGGGTTCATATAACCAAACGAGGTGGTGAAAATAACATCATTGCCATCAGCGGCTAATTTACGAATGACGCGCTCAGCATCAGCGCCTTCGCCGACACTTTCAACAAACGTGGTTTTAACGCCTAATTCTTTTTCAATGGTTTGACGGCTTTGATCGTGCTGATACGACCAGCCGTGATCGCCCACGGGGCCGACGTAAACAAAACCGACTTTGATCTCTTCTGCCGCTTGAGCAGTGGCGCCAAATAAGCTGGCACTGATAAT
>JAZGFQ010000281.1:0-2600 GCA_036479635.1 Arenicellales bacterium | reverse complement strand
CCACCGAACGCGCGGCTAATTGCGCGCCGCCCACACTTAATGCTGGCAAGGAAATACAACGCCCTGTAGCCAAACTTTCCATTAACATGCGCCAGCCTTTACCCACATAAGCTTGCTCACCAATCACCCAGCTCATTGGAATGAAGATATCTTCACCGCGCGTAGGGCCATTCATAAACACACCATTTAAAGGGAAATGTCGATCACCAATTTCAACGCCGGGGGTATCAGTGGGAATCAGCGCACAGGTGATACCTAATGCATCTTTCTCGCCCAATAAATGTTCAGGGTCAAAGAGTTTAAACGCAATGCCCAGTACTGTGGCTACGGGTGCTAAGGTGATATAGCGCTTATTCCAACTTAAGCGGATACCTAATAATTTATTACCCTTGGCATCTGTTTGCTCACATACATAACCTGCATCAGGAATGGCAGCAGCATCACTGCCTGCCTCAGGGCCCGTTAAGGCAAAACAGGGGATTTCCTCGCCAATCGCCAGCTTAGGTAAATAGTGGTCTTTCTGCGCTTGCGTGCCATAATGTAAAAGCAATTCACCTGGGCCTAATGAATTCGGTACCATCACGGTGACCGCCGCGCTAATCGAACGTGTGGCAATTTTGGTCACCACCGAAGAATGTGCCAAAGCTGAAAAGCCTAAGCCTCCATATTCTTTCGGGATGATCATGCCCAAGAATTTTTCTTTTTTAAGGTAATCCCATGCCTCTGCAGATAAATCATACAAATGCTGCGTGCTTTGCCAATCATCCAACATCGCGCAAAAAGTTTGCACGGGGCCATCTAAAAATGCCTGCTCTTCTTCGCTTAATTGAGGTTTTTTAAACGCATATAATGCCTGCCAGTCTGGCTTGCCAGAGAATAGATCGCCCTCCCACCATACCGTGCCTGCTTCTAGTGCTTCGCGCTCAGTTTGTGAAATATTCGGCACGGCGGCTTGCATGAACTGATAAACATGTGAGGTAACGAAGCGTTGGCGTAAATCAGGCAAGCTGAATAACAAACTGAGGCTGCCCACCATGAACACCGCGAGAATTATCCAAATACTGCTGCCCAAAAACAAAGCGACCAAGATCATCAGCACCGACCACACCACGGCGATGCGCGCGCTCATTTGTCGATAAGCAATGACGCCAAAACCGAACAATGCAACAATAAATAAGGTTAAGGTCATGATTTCACCTCCATGGGGGTCTTGAGCCTAGCAAACTTTTTCTTTGCAAGGATTTGTTGATAAGCGGGATCAATTTCTATGTGTTCCTCAACGGGCGTATCTTTATTGGCCCACGGTAGATGATGATAATAACGCCGCTCATTGAGCGAATATTTCGGGAACTTTAAAATTTCAAAATAAGGCGAGATATCAAAATCAGAGGGCGCAAATAATTTGGCATTGCGTTTAAATAACCGGCTTTCGCCCTGATCATCTTCTGAAATAATCGGTAAAACAGGAAATTTCACCGCTTGGAAGGCATCGGCAATTAAAGTGGAACACACAATTTTAGTTTCAGGCCCTGCATTATGCTCGAATAAACTTGAGCGCCATTTACGCGGCAAGATGCCATAAGGAAATAAAAACCGCGCTAAATCAGCTAGCTGGCGCACGTTATATTCCGTGCCTAGGCGTTTTACTGCATAACACACCACGCTGGTTTGATCGCTATGGGTAAGCCCTGCAGGGCGGCACACGCGCACGCGATAATCTTTGTATTCATCAATGGGCGTTAAGATTGTACCCTTGCCCAGCTCAGCTTCTATTAAATAGACCGTGTTTGCATCTAAGGTGCTGGTATCCAAATCTTTAGAAAGGTGCTGCTTAAATTGCGCTAATAAACCCACACACATCGCTGAATGAGACCAACGGCTATGGGTAACAATTTGAATGATTTGCCCGACTTGAGTGCGCCCTTCCACCAAAATAACATCACCCGGGCGAACATCTACTTTCAAACGCTCAAAATCGATCAAACGTTCAGGCCCAAGTGATTTAGGCTTTAATAAAACATCTAGAATCCCATGCCCAACGGTGTTGCGCAAAACCTGCATCCATTCTCTGAAAAATTGTACCTTTACAGCCATGAATAAAACACTTGAACCTTGTTGTTATTTATACTGATTATGACCACATTAACTTAATTAGGTTCTGGGCGCAAACAACAATCTGGCTAAACCGTGCTTCAAACCACAGATTCAGTCGGCGTTTATTTAAAAATAGAGTAGTATTCGTTCTTAATTAAAAAACATAACAGGAGAATTTCATGGCACAAACTCAGCCCCAAACCCTTAAATTAATCAGCTTCAATATTTGCCCGTTTGTGCAACGTTCAGTGATCTTGCTGAATGAGAAAGGCGTAGATTACGACCTTGATTACATTGATGTGAAAAACAAACCTGATTGGTTTTTAGAGATCTCACCTTTGGGCAAAGTGCCTGTGTTAGTTGCAGATAACACTTCTGTTTTTGAATCAGCAGTGATATCAGAATATATCGATGAAACGCATGCGCCCTCGCATCATCCTCAAGATCCATTGCAAAAAGCACTGCATCGAGCGTGGGTAGAGTTCGGCTCAACGCTCACCATGGCC
>JAZGFQ010000280.1:0-8021 GCA_036479635.1 Arenicellales bacterium | reverse complement strand
CGTGCTCTGCATTTTTACTGGAGACCTGCGATATTTTACTCACGCCATCAACCATATGCGCAACATCTTCACCAAACTTCTCCGCCATTTCCTCGCGGCTCACGTTTGTATCTTCCAACACATCATGCAAAATAGCCGCCATTAAGGTACGGCTATCAATTTGCATATTGGCGAGAATTAAGGCAACCGCTAAAGGGTGGTGAATATAGGCTTCACCGCTGCGGCGTTTTTGGTGTTGATGCGCGTCTGCGGCGCATAAATACGCTTGATAAACCGCTTGCTGCGCATCGGGCTCAAGATATTTTTTAGTGACCTCAAGTAACTGACTAATCAGGATGCGTTCAGAAGGAACATCAACATGAGGGGAGAGATCAGTCACGATATTTATCGTCGCAGCTTAGTTAAGCCCTAAACTGCGAACTTTCATCATTTAACCATCGAGTAGATTTACTCACTGACCGATGGTTCACCCATCATCGCTTCGCTGCTGTCAGGCACTTGTGCATCGCCTTCGATCATCATATCCACCGCCTGAGGCTCAGTGGTTTCAACTGCGGTATCTGCCAAAGCAGCCGCACCTTCAGTGCCCATCGTTTCAGCCAAAGCTTCGGCAATCATGCGCTCAGCTTCTTCGTCATCAATTTCTTCGATTTCTTCATCATTGAATAAACCAATGTTAGTGGCTTCTAAAATGCTGGCATCCACCAAATTCTCAGCGATTTCACGCAAAGCAATCACGGTGGGCTTATCGCCATCTTCTTCCACCAAAGGTTTCGCACCCATCGCTAATTGACGCGCGCGTTTTGATGCAATTAACACTAATTGAAAACGGTTTTCTACGTTCTCAAGACAATCTGTTACGGTCACTCGGGCCATGGGTTTTCCTCAAATTTTTGAATGCTGTGATTTTATGCAGTCTTGTCGCTAAATACAGCCCATATAATGGGGTATTTAAGGCCTTTGATGCACATTTAAAGGATATATCGTGGCGATTACGCCCCAAACAAGATATCCAGCTCATTTAATGCGGTATCAAAATCATCATTAATGATTTTATGATCATACTCATCTTGGTGGCTTAATTCAGCCAAAGCCCCTTCCATACGTCGCGCAATGGTCGCCGCATCATCTAAGCCGCGGCCACATAATCTTTCTTCAAGCGCCTGCACCGAAGGCGGCACAATGAAAATACTCACGACATCAGGAAACAGTTTACGCACTTGGCGCGCGCCCTGCCAATCGATGTCTAAAATAACGTGTTTGCCTTCAGCGATTAATGCATTCACCGCATCGACCGAGGTACCATAAAAATTATCGAATACTTGGGCGTGCTCTAAAAAACCGTTATCCGCTATTTTTTGCTTAAACGCGTTTTTATCTACATAAAAATAATCCACGCCATGCGCCTCACCTGCGCGCATCGCTCGCGTAGTGTGGGAAACCGCTACGGCGATATCCGCTCGCTTAGCGATCAGTGCTTGCGCTAAACTGGTTTTACCACAGCCCGATGGTGCAGAGAAAATGAATAATTTTTTTTCGGTCACAATGCTGCCTTTATGTATTTGCTTTTGAATATATCAGCTCGATTCTAACGCTGTTATTAACCCAAGTGCTAAATACCTTGCTACTCAATGTTTTGCACCTGCTCTTTGAGTTGATCGATCAATACTTTGATTTCTACACACGCATTACTAATATCTTTGTGTATAGATTTTGACCCCAGCGTATTCGCCTCGCGGTTAAATTCTTGCAATAAAAAATCCAACCTTCGCCCTACGGGCGCGTCGCTGTTTAAGGCTGCATCGAACTCATTGATATGAGAATTAAGCCGATCCAACTCTTCCGTAACGTCTGCTTTCGAAATCAGTAACGCCACCTCTTGATGCAAACGCACGGGGTCTAGCGATGCCGTTTGCATTTCCTCTAAACGTGCCTGCCAGCGCCCTTGGTGCGCCTGCTCATAACGCGGCATATTTTGCTGAAGTTTTTCAGTGGTGTGCTCAATGTCCCGAAGTTTCTCAAATAAACCTTTTTTCAAGCGGCCACCTTCGGCAGCACGTTGTTCAATTAAGGCAACCAATGCCTGCTTAAAACTATCTACCAGCATTTTCTCATCCAAACTAGATTCATGCTCAGGCCGTTCCAAAATATTGTCGATCGATAATAATTCCATCACGCTCAGCGGTGCGGCATCTTTGACCACTCGCAAGACATCTTGTTGCCAAGCCGCCCATTGTTCTAAGGTCTCAGCATTTACATTTAAAGACGGCAAGATATCATCCGCCACCTTGATATTTAAGCTGATATCCACCCGCCCACGGCTCAATTTTTCTGATAAAACCAACTTCAAACTTTTCTCGCTTTGTCGCACGTTTTCAGGTAATTTAAAGTGTCCATCCAAATATCGATGGTTGACGCTGCGAATTTCCCAGATCAGCTTTCCCTGATCAATCTGTTGTTCATAGCGCGCAAAGGCGGTCATAGAGTTCATTCTTTACGTCTCGTAGAATTTACATAGTTTAGGTTTTTACACTGTATCCCGTTTGGCTTGATTTGCAAATACAAGATAAACGGTTTAATATGCTGGATACTCGGCAAATAAATACCGATTAATCCACGAACACCCTGGTCAATGAAATACTTTAAATTAAAAAAAACCAACGAAAATGCCAAGCTTGTCGCTAAAAAGCAAGCCGCTGCAAAATTAGCCAATCGGGCTAAGCCTGACCCGCGCAAACCGCTTAAAGAAAACACCCAAGTTGAAGAATATACAATGGGCAAAGTGATCGGTCGTGGAAGTTTTAGTGTGGTTTATCAAGCCACGCACACCGAATCAGGGCAAAAAGTTGTCATTAAAGAGTATTTCCCTAAGCATTTTGGCAAGCGTATTGAAAACGATGTCATCTTACCACTCGATGGTAAAAAATTATTCACTTTTAAAGAAGGCTTCCGTCAGTTCTTTAATGAAGCCATGGCTTTGAATAAAATCACTCACCCGAATGTCTTAAAAACCAGCAACGTTTTTCGTGCCAATAAAACCGCTTATTTAGTCTCAACGAACCATGGCGGCCGTGATTTAAAATGGTTTTTGAGCTCAACACGCGAAAAACTCGATCAAGATATGATCTACCGCGTGTTTATGCCTATTCTAAGCGCGCTCAATTTTCTGCATAATGCCGAGCTTTTGCATCTCGATATCAAACCTGCGAACATCTTGCTTCAGCCCAATGGCGAATCTTTATTACTCGATTTTGGTGCTGCGCAAAGTATGTCGAGCAGCAAGCGTATCAATCGCATGCAAACGCTCACACATGGCTTTGCTCCGCCCGAACAATACGATAAAAACCGCCAGCTCGGCCCTTGGACAGATATCTACGCCGTGGCGGCCACGTTATATTACTGCATAGCCTGCCAGCCGCCCGTTAAATCCAAAGACAGCGAAAAAGCCACCCAATTAGACATCAAACAATTTAGCAAAGATTATACGCCCGATATGCTCGTGGCAATTAACACGGCACTTTCTTTTGATGCCACTACGCGCCACGATAACGCAGATGCCTTCGCGCAAGATATGTTAAAAGATTCACCTTGGGAAACGCTAAGAGATTACGAATTAAAAGTCATGGGCTTTGATCGTTTTGAGAAATCATCCACTGATTCTCAACAGGCTTTGGCTTCAGCGGTTGCATAATTCGCCTTGCCCACCGAAATGCGGCCTAATAAAACCCTAGCCGCTATTATATGCCGTTCACTACGCTCATCAGCGTCGCTGATTTATCTCATTCTTTAACACTCAAGCCAACACTCATCACCGTTGATTGCCGCTTTTCACTTGCCGACACTGGCCTAGGCAAAAAGCTTTACTTACAAGGCCATCTACCAAATGCACGATACGCACATCTCGATGCGCATCTTTCCAGCCCGATCACACCGACTTCTGGCAGACACCCTTTGCCAGATTTCACGCAACTCACCACACAAATCGAACAATGGGGCATCACAAACCAAAGCCAAGTGGTGGTGTATGATGATGTCAGCGGTGGGTTTGCCGCGCGCCTTTGGTGGTTATTACGCACATTGGGGTATGACAATGTTGCAGTGCTTAATGGTGGAATCCAAGCTTGGCAAGCGGCAGGACATTCATTAGAAACCGAGCTTCCTCACTGTACGCCTAGCCAGTTCCAAACTCAATTAGACGACCAAAGCTGGTGGGACATAAATGAATTACAGCAACACCTAACAAATAATGACTGCGTACTCATAGACGCACGCGCGACAGAACGCTTTGAAGGTTTGGAAGAACCGATCGATAGCGTAGCAGGGCATATTCCTGGTTCGGTTAATCTGCCTACTTCTGAGAATTTAGATCAACATGGTTTGTTTCTAAATGCAGATATGATCAAAGCACATTATCAAGCATTAATAGGCGAGATTGACGCTAAGCAGGTTGTGCATAGCTGTGGTTCAGGCGTGTTTGCTTGCTTTGGCGTGCTGGCAATGGAATATGCAGGGCTGGGAGGCTCTAAAATTTACCCCGGTTCTTGGAGTGAGTGGATACGCGATACTAAGCGAGACGTCGCAACGGGCAAGGCTTGAGCTGGTCTGCTTTTAGTTTATGTATAAGCTGTTATGCTAAGTAACGAGACTGCTGCGCTTTGCTCGCAGTGACCGAACTGCACCGACTAGTGAACACCTATTATACGTCCAAGTTCGACACGTTAAACGCATTCTTCTCGATAAACTCACGTCGTGGTTCAACTTGATCGCCCATTAAGATCGTAAAGGTCTCATCGGCACTCACGCCATCCTCAATCGTTACTTTCATCAAGCGGCGTGATTCAGGATCCATGGTGGTTTCCCATAACTGGTCAGGATTCATCTCACCCAAGCCTTTGTAACGCTGGATATATAAACCTTTACGCGCTTGCTTCATTAACCACGCCAAGCCTTCTTTAAAGCGCGCGACTTCTTCAATTTTCTCGCCGCGCTTCATTTCTAATGGTTGGCCATCGAACACAGCGATTCTCGCACCATACGCCACTAAAGTGCGGTATTCTGCGCCTTCAAAAAAGCTACGTTCCAAACGTGAAATATGCGTTAGGCCGTGGCGATAACAATTAATTTCTAAGCCAAGCGCTTGTGTTTCTTCGTTTATAGTCGGGCTGATTTTATAACGACCGATTTCGATTGGCACGGTTGAGAGCTGTTTTTCTAGCTCATCTGCCACCACTTTCAATGCAGCCTCCTTATCAAAATCTTCTGATGTAACAGGGGTAATTCGTGAAAGCGCATCTAACACTGAGGCATCATAATATTGAGACAAACGTTCAAGCATCGCCGTCGTCGCATAATATTCATGCGCCAATACTTTCAGCTCTTCACCCTCTATCGTCACACCGTTCGCCGAGGCACTGGCCTCATCTAAAGCAATGGCCAATAAATGCTCGCGCAAGGAAGGATCATCTTTTAAATAAAGACTGTTTTTCTTCGCCGCAACTTTATATAAAGGCGGCTGAGCAATATAAACATAACCACGCTCAATTAAAGCCGGCATCTGACGGAATAAGAAGGTGAGTAATAAGGTGCGGATATGCGAGCCATCCACGTCCGCATCGGTCATTAAGATAATGCGGTGATAACGGAGTTTATCTGGGTCAAAATCCTCTTTGCCGATACCTGTGCCTAGCGCAGTGATTAAAGTGGTGACTTCATCTGAGGTCAGCATCTTATCAAAGCGTGCTTTTTCAACGTTTAAGATTTTACCTTTGAGCGGTAATATCGCTTGTGTGCGACGATCTCGCGCTTGCTTGGCAGAACCGCCCGCTGAATCACCCTCCACCAAATAGATTTCACATAAGCTTGGATCTTTTTCTTGGCAATCGGCTAATTTGCCCGGCAAGCCGCCTAAATCTAAGGCTGATTTACGTCGCGTTAAATCGCGTGCTTTTCTGGCTGCTTCGCGCGCAGAGGCTGATTCAACAATACGCTGAACGATTACTTTCGCTTCGGAAGGGTTTTCCTGTAAGAAATCGTTAAATTTATCTGCTACCGCTGATTCCACTGGCGCGCGCACTTCAGACGACACCAATTTATCTTTGGTTTGCGATGAAAACTTTGGGTCAGGCACTTTCACTGAAATGACTGCGGTAATGCCTTCGCGGCAATCATCGCCTGTGAGTGATACCTTTGCTTTTTTATCGATACCGGTACTATTTGCATATTTGGTGAGCGTTCGCGTAAGCGCTGAACGGAAGCCCGCTAAATGCGCGCCGCCATCGCGCTGAGGAATGTTGTTGGTGAAACAAAATACATTCTCTTGGTAAGAGTCATTCCACTGAAAGGCCACTTCCACCCCAATATCATCTTTCTCAGTTTCCATATGAAAAATCGTAGGCTGAACAGGCGTTTTCTTTTGATTTAGATACTCAACAAAGGCTTGTATGCCGCCTTCGTATTCAAAGATTTTTTCAGACTCATTGCGCTCGTCATAAAGCTCAATGCGAATGCCTGAATTTAAGAACGATAATTCACGCAAACGCTTAGCGAGAATATCGAAGTGGAATAAAATGTTGGAGAAAGTTGCCGCGCTGGGTTTAAACGTGACTGAGGTACCTGTTTTATCCGTTTTACCGACGACTTTTAAATCTTCTTGTGGCTCACCGTTTATGTAAATTTGCTCGTGCTGCTCACCCGCACGATAAATGGTCAGTTTAAGGTGATCTGATAAGGCGTTTACTACTGAGATGCCCACGCCGTGTAAGCCGCCTGAGACTTTATAAGAGTTGGAATCGAATTTGCCGCCTGCGTGCAGCACGGTCATGATGATTTCAGCGGCAGATTTGCCTTCTTCTTCTAAGATGCCTGTGGGAATACCGCGACCATCATCTTCAACGGTGATGGATTCACCCGCATGGATGCGTACAGTGATCTTGCTACAATGCCCCGCTAAAGCTTCATCAATAGAGTTATCAACGACCTCAAACACCATGTGGTGTAAGCCTGTTCCATCGTCTGTATCGCCGATATACATGCCAGGGCGCTTGCGCACAGCATCTAAACCTTTGAGGACTTTTATACTATCCGAACCGTATTCTTCCGACATTGAAACACGCCTTATTTTAAAGACATTATTTTAACATAAAGCAGAGGTGAGCTGCCTATTTAGAACCGGGAGTTTCGCTGAAAAGCCTATCCGAATTCAGGCCTAGAATAGTCCTAAAAAGAGACTAGGGCTAGCCTTCTCCATCGAGCAGAAACATCTCAGAAGACGGCATGGAAATCAGCTTTTGTAAGCGCCAATTTGCCTCTGAGACGCGCAAATACCATCGCCCTTTACCCAAGGGGTTTTGCAGCTCGCCAAAATAGCGCCCATCTGGGCCTTGGGTGATTAATAACTTAACATCACGGCGAGATTGTGTGGGGTGCAATAAACTCATCCCCATTTTATCTGGAAAGGCATAGCCGCTGGTGCTGCTTAAATTGATTTCAATCACGCCCGTGAGATCATCAATCTTAATGTCCGCTTTAATGCCGTTCTCAACCGCAAATTGATCACGCGCTAAAACCTGATTAATCTCTTTACCTTTCTTGTAGTAATCGTCTTCCACTAAGCCGTCAAACGTGGTGACGGCCATATAGATCATATATGAACCCACAAACACTGAAGACAAAGGAATGGCGATCACCATCCACACCATCGGGTGTTTATACCAAGGTTTTTTTTCTACGATTGCAGTCATGAGGATAAAATTGTGAGTGCGCTTTAATAAGCGCGCTAGCTTAAAGGTCGCTAGGCCTAAATTCTTAGACCTAGATCATATTCTAGATTAATAACCGCGCTTAATGATGCGACAAACTATAAACGTAAGCAGAGACCAAATGTACTTTGTCTTTGCCTAAGAAATCGCCGTGCGCAGGCATCACGCCCACACGGCCATGCTTGATGGACGTGATGACATCGAAACGAGACGATCCGTATAACCATGTGCTATCGGTTAAATTCGCTGCACCTAGCGCTTGAT
>JAZGFQ010000279.1:0-4047 GCA_036479635.1 Arenicellales bacterium | reverse complement strand
AGGCTTTTATCATTATAAGGATAAACTTTCTAATAAAGCGGCTGACCAAAATACTATGCCAGCTTCTACTCCGGCTGGGAAAATGATCAGCGTGCATGGTGACGATGCACTTTCAGAAAAACTAGTTCAGACCTTAAAGCGCCTAAATTATCCTCACCAACAAATAGTAGATTCAAGCTGGACAGGCCTACAAATTAATGATGCACAGTTACGATTAAGCAATGGGCTACCAGCCTCTTATTGGGGGGGAGATGTTGCTGTGTTTGATTGGCCTGTTTCGGGTGAAGAAAATATAGCGTTAGCCTGGTCAATTTCTTCAACGTCATCAAAACAATGGCAAAAGGATGCTGAAATATGGCTGAGCATGCTAGGTTTTATACCTAAAAAAATAGCAGATACCCCCGCCTTAGTTGTCGCAAGAACCATTGCGATGTTGATTAATGAGGCAGCTGATGTGGTGCAGCAGGGTGTCTGTACCGCTGCCGCCGTTGATGCGGCCATGAAGTTGGGGGTTAACTACCCTAAAGGCCCGTTTGAATGGCTGGCAGATTGGAATGCACAATCAGTCATTGAGGTGCTAGATAACTTGGATCATTATTATCGAGGAGAGCGTTATCGGGCCAGTCCTTGGTTGCGGCACTTAGTGTGGCGAGAGTCTAAAACATGAAGCAGGTCATTGAAGTATTGCGTTATCTCAACATTGAAATAAAGCTGAATCAGGATACGGTGCGAGTGTTTAGCTTTGCGCAGGGTTCGTATGTTGATAAACATAGAGGCTTAGTAGCTATTTCGCATCGACATGCCGAAGTATTTAAATCATCATGAGATTTCATGAATTTAGTATCAATCAAGTCATTAAGGCTGGGCCTTATTTAGTGACTGAGGCGGAAATCCTTAAATTTGCCACTGCGTATGACCCTCAATGGTTTCATACGCAGCCAGAACAGGCTAAGCAGGGGTTTTTCAAAGGCCTTATAGCGAGCGGCTGGCATACATGTAGCATTGCCATGCGTTTAATGGCAGATGAAGCTCTGCAGGATTCAGGGTCTTTTGCTTCACCTGGTTTATCTTATATCAAATGGAGAAACCCGGTACGTCCGAATGATGAACTCAGTGTTCAGGCAACTGTTTTAGAGCTTAAGCAGTCTTTAAAGAAGGGCCCGCCGCTTGGTATTTTAGTATGGCGCTGGCAAATGTTTACTCAAGAACAGCTTGAAGTACTTGATCTTGAAGTGACTAGTTTCTTTGATTTATCTTTTGGAAACGTAAATTAGTGTGTTTTTTAAATTTATAACCTAGTGTATAAAAATGACAGAAGCTTATATATGTGATGCTATTCGCACGCCATTTGGTCGTTATGGGGGGAGTTTATCCTCAATTCGTGCCGATGATTTAGGCGCGATTCCTTTATCGGCCTTAATGTCTCGAAACCATTCTGTTGATTGGTCTTCGGTGGATGATGTTATTTATGGCTGTGCAAATCAGGCGGGAGAGGACAACCGTAATGTGGCTCGGATGTCAGCTTTGTTGGCAGGGTTATCCATCGATGTTACGGGTGTTACGGTTAATCGGTTATGCGGTTCTGGTATGGATGCGATTGGCACTGCGGCCAGAGCAATCAAAAGTAATGAGATGAATTTCATGATTGCAGGCGGTGTAGAAAGCATGAGCCGAGCACCATTTGTGATGCCTAAAGCAGGTGCCGCCTTTAGCCGTGAAAATACGATTTATGACACAACGATAGGTTGGCGCTTTGTGAATAAGCTGATGGAGTCACAATACGGCATTGACTCTATGCCACAAACTGCTGAAAACATAGCAGAAGAATTCAACATTGAACGTGAAGCACAAGATCAAATGGCATTAAGATCTCAAGAAAAAGCAGCGCTTGCACAAAAAAATGGTTTTTTTGAGACAGAAATCATCCCAGTTTCTATCTTGTCACGTAAAGGCGAGTCTATTTTGTTTTCAAAGGACGAACATTTGCGCGATAGCTCAATTGAGTCTTTATCTGAATTGAAGGGATTTGTTAAATCGGGCGGGTCCATTACGGCTGGCAATACTTCTGGAGTAAATGATGGTGCGTGTGCGCTTTTATTAGCGAATGAAGCGGCGGCGGCTAAAAATGGACTGTTACCCAAAGCAAGAATATTAGGCATGACAACCGCAGGTGTTCCACCACGAATTATGGGGTTTGGCCCTGCGCCGGCTATGCAGAAAGTATTAACGTTGACGGGGCTGAGCCTCGAACAGATGGATATCATTGAATTGAACGAAGCGTTTGCAGCGCAAGGCTTGGCAGTGATGCGTCACTTAGGGATAGCAGATGATGATGCGCGCGTAAATCCTAATGGAGGCGCGATAGCCTTAGGACATCCTCTAGGTGCAAGCGGCGCTCGATTGGTGATGACTGCAGTTAATCAGTTGCACCGAACGGGGGGGCGTTATGCTATTTGCAGCATGTGCATTGGTGTGGGGCAAGGTATCGCGATGATTATTGAACGTGTATAAATATCCCAATAGAGAAAATGCACTAAAATGCATATAATAATTGAACATAAATATTGTATGAATTATACTGCATGAAACTAAGCTATGATATGCCTTCATCATTATGATTGATTTTCAAACTGCGCCTGAATATTACAAACATTGGAAGCTTGCTTTCAAGGGTGCTATCGCAACGTTAAAAATGGACGTGAATCCAGATGAAACGATGGTAGAAGGGTATAAGTTAAAATTAAATTCCTATGATTTAGGGGTGGATATCGAATTAAATGATGCAATACAGCGGCTACGATTCGAACACCCAGAAATAAAAACAGTGGTATTAAGTTCGGCCAAAGAAAATGTATTTTGTGCGGGGGCTAATATCACTATGTTGGGTATTTCATCCCATGCTCATAAAGTTAATTTCTGTAAGTTCACCAATGAAACTCGAAACTCAATTGAAGATGCAAGTGCTTTTTCTCAGCAACGATACCTTTGTGCGATTAAAGGCGTAGCGGCAGGCGGGGGTTATGAGCTAGCGCTCGCAACAGATTATATCATGATGGCTAATGACGGAAGCTCTGCTGTCTCGTTACCCGAAGTGCCATTATTGGCCGTATTGCCTGGGACAGGCGGTTTAACGCGCGTGTCTGATAAACGTAAAGTACGTAGAGATTATGCAGATATTTTTTGTACTTTAGAAGAAGGTATTCAAGGTCAGAAAGCGGTAGATTGGCGCTTAATTGATGAAACTGTGCCAGGTTCAAAATTTAAGCAGGCTGTGGCAGATCGCGCACTGGATTTAAGCAAAACATCAGATCGCCCCGATTACGCTATTGGCATTAAACTAGAGCCGTTATCACGAAAATTTGAACAAGATTCCGTTCATTATGATTTTATTGATGTTGAAATTAATCGTGAAAAACGTATTGCAATCATCACCTTAAATACGCCTGAAGATGATGATATGTCTGGCTTGACCAATGATGAAATTGTGACGCAAGGCGCAGATTTTTGGCCATTAGCCATTTGCCGTCAATTGGATGATGCAATTTTACATTTGCGCGCGAATGAAACTGAGATAGGTTCCTTAGTGTTTAAAACGGTTGGTAAGACAGACGTTGTCGCGGCATACGACGATTACATTAGCAAAAATCAAAGTGATTGGTTTATGCGAGAAGTCTCATTGTACTGGCGTCGGACGTTAAAACGTTTAGATCTTAGTTCACGTACTTTATTTGCTTTTGTAGAGCAGGGCAGTTGTTTTACAGGTATGTTGGCTGAAATACTTTTTAGTGTTGATCGCTGTTATATGCTTGAAGATCAACTAGAAGGTAATGAATTGCCAGCACCCAGCATACGTTTAACAGAGGCCAATTTTGGTTCGTTTACGATGTCGAATGGCATTACACGGTTAGAAACACGGTTTTTAGGTGAGCCAGATACTGTTAAGGCCTGTCGCGCACAAGTAGGGTGTGATTTAGATGCTGCAACCTGTGAAAATTTAGGCTTAGTCACTTATACGATTGATTCACTGGATTGGGATGACGAGCTTAG
>JAZGFQ010000278.1:0-2546 GCA_036479635.1 Arenicellales bacterium | reverse complement strand
TTTTCAGCGGAAAAACACGGCAACTACACGCCAGCCACGTTTCAACGGGGGATCGTCTCTGGAGTAATTTACCCAATTTACGCCCCATGGCCACCATCACACATGACACTCTAGATTGGTATGGCTGGGATGAAGATGGCGCGGGCGTGCATGATGTCATTGGCACACGCTGCGACCCATACACCCATTCTTTATTGACTCAAACCGATTACCATTACTGCTGCCATTCAAATTTAACGCGCGCGTTAATGCGCGCAAAATCCTTTTCAAGCGAGGTGGCTGAAACCTATATTCATGACGTGCTCAATGTGTTTATGTGTACAGGCTTTACGCATGACACCCATCAATACTTCATGAAAGCCAGCCCCGTTCGGCCTGATGATTTTATTGAGTTTTTTGCTGAAATCGATTTGCTCTGTGCATTATCTGCCTGCCCAGGCGGAGATTGCAGCAGCACACATTCTAACGACGATACCCATTGTTATCCATTGTTAGTTGAAATCTTCAAACCTGATTCAAGCATTTTAAAGAGCTGGCAAGCCCTGCCGCAGCAAACTTATTCCAGGCAGCACGGACTTTAATATTAAGCTTGCTAAGTTTATCGCCTAGGCTCTTTCCCTAGGCTCTTTCCCCAGATTCTTTTCCTAGGCTATTATTCTTGTAACTTCAGCAACCCTTTTAAAACGATGTCGTTATAACTAATCGTTCCGACCAGCTCATCGCAACCACCCCCCATAACAGGCGCAATGCTTAAGCCAAAGCGATCAAACAGTCTCGCACAATAACGAATATCCATATCTGCGCGCACGCTGATCACCGGCTTAGTCATAATTTCATATAGGTTCACGCGCTCAGGAGAACGGTCTTTCGCGATTACTTTCTTAGCAATGTCTGCCAATAAGACCAAGCCATATTCATCATCTTCATGTCGCTTTTTAATAATGAAAATGTGATTGTCCTGATGCTCCATTTTTTGTAATGCAGATTGCACTGTATCTGTGCCTTCTGCTATATCAAAATTATGCTTCATGACATCACTGACACGAATAATGGTTTTTTTGTTCATAGTTTTTCCTCTACTTTTTCTGCCAGTATTTCCATTTGATGCGTGATGCCCACCACATCTTCAACATCAATTTGGAATGCAATGCCTGCGCCACTTTGGGTATCGAATTCACCTGCCATGCTAATTTCTTCTAAAATATGCCGGCTTAAATGCTCTTCAACCAACATCAGTAAAACATCTCGCTGCGTTTCAAGCGTTAAGCCAAAAAAGGTTTTACTTTCTTCGGCGCCATCGCCACTTGCATTGCTAATAACCGTCGTGCCCGTTGCGCCGGCCTCGCGTGCGGCGTTGATAACGGCATCCCTTTTATTATCTTCAACCAAGGCGATGAGTAATTTAAAATGCATAATGCTTCCTCGTTAATTTTTAAAATCTATATGTAAATGAAAGAATAATATTAATCATTTTCATGTTTTTCTTCGTTATCACTCAGTTGCTTTTTTTGTTTTCGAGCGTTTATAAAAGCAGACATTTGCGCATAAGCCATCACCGACATAATCGGAAACAAACTCGCAAACGCGATTAAACCAAAGCCATCCATTAATGGGTTACGCCCCGGCACGGTTTCAGCCAAGCCCAAACCTAATGCTGCGACCAAAGGCACGGTGACTGTCGAAGTGGTTACGCCGCCAGAATCATATGCTAGAGGAACAATCATTTTGGGTGCAAAAAATGTTTGTAGCACCACCACAAAATACCCCGTGATAATAAACCAATGCAAGGGGTAGCCCGTTACAATTCTAAACGTACCTAAGCCAATGCCAACGGCAACGCCAATCGCAACGGCAATGCGTAAGCCCCAAATCCCAATGGACCCGCCCGATACCTGATTAGCTTTCATCGCAACCGCCAACAATGATGGCTCTGCAATCGTTGTGCTAAACCCAATCGCCAACGCAAACATATAAACCCACATGTAATCTTGCCACTGAATCACGCCAGTAAAACCCTCTGCCCCATAAATAAAATCAGGATGGGTGAGCTGTTCTGCCATTAAGCGGCCAATCGGAAATAAGGCTTGGTCTAAGCCTTGCAGAAAAAGTGCCAAACCCACTAATACATACATAAAGCCGATCAGAACACGACGCATATTCGGAATAGGCTTCCTAATCACAAAAAATTGGAAGCCCAATAAAATAACCAAAATCGGCAAAATATCACGCGCAGTTGAAACCAATACGCCTGAAAAATGTATTCCCCATTGTAAAAAACTTTCCAGCATCAGATCAACATTCCATAAGCCATTACAAATATGATCGGCGTGAGCGAGGCTAAGGCAATTAAACCAAAACCATCCACCATCGGGTTTCGCCCTTTAATACTGCTGGCCAAACCCACTCCTAATGCCGTGACTAACGGTACCGTGATGGTGGATGTCGTCACGCCGCCTGAATGATAGGCAATGCCGATAATGGAGGGCGGTGCAAATAAAGTCATCACCATCACGCCGATATAGCCGCCAATAATTAAATAGTGAATC
>JAZGFQ010000277.1:0-4954 GCA_036479635.1 Arenicellales bacterium | reverse complement strand
GTGGTATAAAAAGCCGCCACCGTAAGTGTCGCTTTTCAAAGGCCAGCCAATGCTGTGCAGCACTGTGCCTGCGAGGTGTTGCTGAGCGGGCACTTCCCAAATTTCTTTGATGCCTAAGGCATAGGTTTGAGGTTGGCTATGCGCATCTAGGTTAAATTTTTCGATGAGCTGGCGGCTTAATGAACCCCTGCAACCTTCTGCGAATAAGGTTACTTTTGCGTGTATCTCCATGCCAGGCTCATAGTGCCCAGCCTGTGTGCCATCTTTATTGATGCCCGTCGGTGCGGTGGCGACGCCCATCACACGTTCGCCTTCATATAAAATCTCGCTGGCGGCAAAGCCTGGGAAAATATCCACGCCCATGCCTTCAGCCTGTTCGGCTAACCAGCGGGTGAATAAACCTAAGCTGGCGACATAGTTGCTGTGGTTATGCATTTGGGGTGGGGTGGGCAATTTAACCGCACGACTTTGCGTAAGATAAACGAATTGATCATCTGCCACCGATGTTTTAAGCGGGGCGTTTTGATCTTGCCAATTAGGCAGTAGTTCATTTAATGCGCGCGGCTCAATCACTGCGCCAGCGAGCGTATGTGCGCCAATTTCAGCGCCTTTTTCTAAAACGCAAATACTGAGTTCGGTATTGTTTTGTTTGGCTAGCTGGCTAAGGTGAATGGACGCGCTTAAGCCCGCAGGGCCGCCACCAATAATCACCACATCAAAGGGCATGGATTCGCGTGTTGTCATATCAGCCTCAGCATTATATAGAGCTTAATAAAAATGAGTTTATTGTACGCCAATATATTGTTGGGTAACTTGTTCATTCGCGTCTAGTGCATCACTATTTTCGCGCCAAATAATGTGGCTTTTAGCCACTATCACATATTGAGTTTAGAAAAGCATAGTGTATGATTCTTGTTGTTCTGCATGATATTTGGGTTAAAGTTATTCTTTCCTTAAAAATAAAATCATTGTCATCTTGAATGTAATATTTTAATCTCTCTCCCTGCGCTAGAATTCTCTTAGCTTAGCTTGGGTTCGCTCAGAAATTAGTATATATTCGGTATAATTATTTAGATAAACGGTAGCGCTGATCATCATTGAATAAGCTGAATCATTATTTGTTACAAAACATTGCTGTGGGCAGTTTGCGTGCAGTTGTAGTGCTATGGCTGGGTTTAACCTTATCTGTTCAGGCGGCTATGGTGGATAAATCCGCATTTTTGTTTACGCTAAACAGTCCCGCAGCGGCGGTTGCGCCGCATCATGCCTATGATTCACACATTGATTTTACGTTGAATGAAGCCTTGCTTGATGCGCTAAAGGTAGGCGATCAACTTATATTGCCCTTGCCTGATGGCCGCGTTGTTAATACCACGGTGGTGCGTGTTAAAGATGAGATTAAAGGCCGATCAGAGCACCACACCGTCTTGTCTATCGCTGGCGGCTTGGGCTCGGTAGAATTTATATATCACGATTCACACCTGAAAAAAACGATCATAACGGATTATAAAGGCCGGATTAAAGTGCATGAAATTCAGTTTTCTGACTTAGGCGGCAGTGAAGTGATCAAACAAAATGCACATGATTATTTTTGTATTGATTTGCCCAATGATCAGCATGCGCTGGTGGACGGAAGTGGCGGCGCACCCTTGGCGAGCCAAACACCCAGTGAGGCACAATTAAAAGTACTGCAAAGTAAACCTAATGCGAATAAGGTGCTTTACATCAATTATTGGGGCGGGGTGCTAAGCGACACCCAGTGGAATGCTGATAATAATAGCGGTAATGATATCGTCTACACCGCTTATAGCTATGACAATGATTCAAATACCTTCTCTAATGATGATCGTTATAGGATGTGGTTAGCTTGGCGTGAAACCGCGGAAGATTACGCGCCTTTTGATGTCAATATCACCACGGATCAAACAGTTTATGATGCAACACTATCGGAAGATCGAGCGATGTTGATTGCCTCAACCACTGATAGTTGGTATCCCCAGACGGCAGGTGGCTTAGGCCATCTAGATAGTTTTGGTAATGATTATAATGGTGTGGCTTGGGTATGGAATGCGGATGATGACACCTTAGGCCAGACGATTTCTCATGAAGCAGGGCATATGTTGGGTTTGAGCCATGATGGTACGAATTCAGTGGAATATTATTTAGGCCACGGCCCTGCAGATGATTGGGGGCCGATTATGGGCGGGCCTTTTGGGCATAAATATGTGCAATGGAGCAAAGGTGAATACACCAATGCCAATAATCAAGAAGATGATTTAATCATTCTTAAAAATGTGTTGGGTGAATCACCTGATAGCGTGGGCGATGCCTTTGGTACGGCGGTGCAAATCTCTAGCTCAGCTTATGTAGAGGGCGTGATTGAGCCGCTGGGTTTAAATGGTGGCATGGATACTGATGTGTATATGTTTCAGCTCGGCTCAGCTCAAAATGTAACCATCAATGTTGCGCCTTTTCTAGGCACGGAGTTTGAAACGTTTGGCAGTAATTTATCCTTAGATGCTCAACTGTTAAACAGCAGCAATGTGGTCTTAGCCTCTTCAGTATTATCGGGGTTACCCAGCACAAATACCTTGGCACACAGTGCCGTTTTGCCCGCAGGCACATATTACATTGTCATCACCGCTTTAACCCCGCAAGCATCATGGGTGCTGGGCTTTGGTGAATATGCCAATGGCGGTATTTATGCGGTTAACTTGGCTTCTAGTGTGGTCGAACCAGATTTAATCGCCACAGAAACCTTAGATGACACGAATGTTTTCCTTGAGCAGTTGTTGAATATCAATGCGCAGGTGCAAAATATCGGTTCAGCCAATGCGGCGGCGACGACATTAAGATTCTATGAGTCTACCGATAGCACGATTTCAAGCGCGGATACTGAACGCGCCAGCTTGAACGTAAGCGCCTTAAGCTCTTTATCATCTGATTTTTTAAGCTCGGCATTTCCTGCGCCGAATAGCGCGGGCATGTATTGGTTTGGTGTGTGCGTGGATACTGTGGTGAATGAAACTGTGTTATCCAATAATTGCTCAGCAGGTACTGAGGTGGTGGTCAACGCGACCAGTCTAGATCTAGACATCGCAGGCGCGGTTGAAGCCCCTGCATTGGTTTGGCAGCGCGGCGGAGATGCATCATTTTTCAGGCAAACCGTCGTGAGCATGAACGCAGGAGATGCAGCGCAAAGCGGCGTGATCGCCAATGATGAATCGAGCTATATTCAAACAGAGATCATGGGGCCAGGTTGGGTGGAGTTTCACTGGAAAGTCAGCTCAGAAGACACGTTTGATTATTTCAGATTCAGCGATAACGGCACTGAAATTGAAGCGATTGCAGGTGAGGTAGATTGGGTGAAAATACAGCATACTCTTGCCGCAGGCACGCACACCTTGCGTTGGGAATACGACAAAGACCCATTTTCAGCAGGCGGTAGCGATGCGGCTTGGTTGGATAAAGTAGAAGTGGTGGATAGAGAGTTTGTGATTCAAAGTTTTGATGCCAGCCAGATTGAAGGTGATGCAGGCACGGTGGCGTTTACCTATGTGCTTAAATCAAACGGTTATTCTACCTTAGCTGCCAGCGTTGATTATTCGATTGAGGGTGCGGGCGCGAATCCTGCTGATGTTAATGATTTCGGCGGTGCTTTCCCAAGTGGTACGGTGAATTTTAGCGCAGGGCAAACCTTGGAAAATATTGTGGTGTATGTGTCTGGCGATATTGTGTTCGAGCAAGATGAAGATTTTTTACTAAGTTTAAGCAATGCTCAGGGTGGTTTTATCGGCAGTGTTGCAAGCGCGCAAAGCACTATTTTAAATGATGAATTAGATACCGACGGTGATAATGTGCCCGATATTTTAGATAATTGCCCATTAGTCGCCAACCCATCTCAAATCAACACCGATTTGAATTTATTGAATGGTGATTTATTCGGCAATGCCTGCGATGCAGACGACGATGCAGATACTATTTTAGATGTGAATGACAACTGCCCTATAGATGCTAACCCAAATCAGGAAGACATCTGCACATTCTGTTTTCCTATTAAGAATACGTTGGGTACGGTTTCAGTCATTTGCCTATAACTCGGAGCTGTCTATTGGTAGAATTCAAACTTTATTTGCTGGTTAACACATTATATTTTTATGAGTATCGTAAGCCCTGATTTTATCGACGCAGCTATCGAGATAGCGGATCTCGCCCGCCTGATCAGCCTAAAGTATTTCCGGCAACCTTTAGAGATCACGCAAAAAGAAGATGCCTCGCCGGTGACGATTGCAGACCAACAAACCGAAGCTCTGATTCGCGCGGAGATTGAGCAGCGCTTTCCTGAGCATGGTTTTTATGGCGAAGAAAGTGGGCAGGCTGATACGGATGCTGATTGGGTGTGGGTGGTTGATCCCATCGACGGCACCACTAGTTTTTCGACGGGTAAGCCAACTTTTGGTACTTTAATCGCCTTGTTATTTCAAGGCAGTCCGGTGCTGGGTGTAGTGGATTTACCTGCGCTGGATGATCGTTGGCTAGGCGTTAAAGGGCAGGAAACCTTGTATAACGGCCAACCCGTTAAAACCAATGCCATGCAAAATATCAAAAATTGCTCGGCTTATACCACCACCACTAAGATGTTTGATGAAGCATCAATGAAGCGTTATTTAGCGCTGACTGGACAGTGTAAATTCTCAGTGTATGGCGCAGATTGCTTGGCCTATGGCTTGTTGGCTTCGGGCTTTACTGACATCGTGATTGAAGCTAATTTAAAGCCTTATGATTACATGGCCTTAGTGCCAGTGGTGGAAGGCGCGGGCGGGATCATCAGTGATTGGGACGGTGCTGCCATTACGTTAAACACGGGCGATCAAATTTTAGCGACATCGAATGATGCCTTGCACCAAAAAGCCTTGGCGGCGTTAAGAATTTAGTTTATTGTGGGATAGGCCTA
>JAZGFQ010000276.1:0-25850 GCA_036479635.1 Arenicellales bacterium | reverse complement strand
AGGTGATTTCTTCACCGCCTGTTACTTGGTCTAATTGATCGTCCGTCACCGCAACATCTGTTAACACAGAAGTGCCTGTGTTCGTCACACGATATGTCCAAGTAACAGGGGCATCCACAGCAATATTGGGTCCAGGCGCCGCATCAGCATCCTCGCCATTGGTCGCTTTTTCAAGTGCAATCGAAGAGGTTGCACCAAAATAATGGCTGGGATCGTTATCAGTCGTCGGTGGGCCAGATGGCGGCGTACCCGTTACCGTGACATTATTAGCGTATTGGTTTGCCAAGGCTATGCCACTACCACTACACACCACAACCTGCCCTACTGCCAGTGCGTCAATAATATTGTCGTCTGGCGTGCTATCAGCAACTGGGCAAGCAATGGTCACGCCTTGGTCATCTACCAAGATTACATTCGTTAAGGTTACATTGCCCGTATTCTCAACCACATAAGTCCAACTTACGTTCTCGCCAACTTTAATGGTTGGCCCTGGCGTTTCATCTGCATCCTCACCATTGGTTGATTTCTCAACATCAATCGAAGCTTCACCACCAAAATAATGGCTAGGATCATCATCGCTTGGAGGCGACCCCGCTGGCGGCGTACCGGTCACGCTGGCATTATTGGTATATTGCCCTGACGTTGCAACGCCTGTGGCCGTACATAAAATAACTTGTGAAGCGGCCATGCTACCGATCACATTATCGTTGTCATCGACTGGACAGGTAATATCTGACGCAGCTAATTGATCGTCGGTTACCACAACATCGGTCAATAACACATTACCTGTATTCTCAACACGGTAAGTCCATGTCACCGTATCACCAATACTAATCGTTGGACCCGGAACTTCATCCGCATCATCACCATTAGTTGATTTCTCAATGTCAATCGACGATTCCCCGCCAAAATAATGACTAGGATCATCATCACTGACTGGCTCACCCACGTCTGGTGTGCCAACAACACTTGAGGTATTCACATATTGTCCTGCATCGGCAATGCCCGTAGCACTACACAAGACAACTTGCCCAACAGCAAGTGCTGGGATGATATTTAGGTCTATACCATCATTACCTGCACAGCTAATGGTGTCAGCCGCAATGCTTTGGTCTAATTGATCATCGGTAACAGCAACTCCGTTTAATAACACATTACCTGTGTTCTCAACTCGATACGTCCACGTAACCACCTCATCAATGCTGATGGTCGGGCCAGGCTCAACATCCGCATCATCACCATTGGTGGCTTTTTCAATATCTATTGAAGCTGAGCCCCCAAAATAATGACTAGGATCGTTATCCGTTGGAGGTGTGCCACTAGGCGGCGTGCCTGTGACGCTCGCAATATTACTGTATTGTCCAAGACTAGCTGAGCCTGTAGCCGTACATAACACGACTTGCCCCACTGCTAAACTTGGAATCACATTCAACACGCTACCATCATTTAAGGCACAACTTATCTCCTCGCTCAACGTGCTTTGATCTAACTGATCATCCGTCACCGTTACGTTGGTTAATGCCACATTACCCGTATTTTCAACGCGATATGTCCACGTGACCGTATCATTCTCACTGATGGTCGGACCAGGTTCGATATCGGCATCTTCGCCATTGGTTGATTTCTCGATATCAAGCGACGATGCGCCACCAAAATAGTGACTAGGGTCGTTGTCCGTCACCAGTGGCGGGTTACTACCTGGCGGGGTACCCGCTACATTTGACTGATTCTCATACTGCCCTTCAACGGCAATCGATGTTGCCGTGCACAGCACCACTTGGCCGATATTTAGTGTTGGAATAATATTTAAATCCGTCTCATTATTAACCGCACAACTAATCTCCTCGCCCGATACTGCTTGATCTAGCTGATCATCTGTGATGATTACATCAGTAAGTTGTGTATTACCCGTGTTTTCAACGCGATAGGTCCATGTCACGGCATCACCAATACTGATGGTCGGGCCAGGCGCGGCATCTGCGTCTTCCCCATTCGTCGCTTTTTCAATATCAATTGAAGATGCGCCACCATAATAATGACTAGGGTCGTTATCTGTCGGTGGTGTGCCCGTAGGCGGCGTACCAATAACGCTGGCATTATTGGTATATTGGCCTGCAACAGACACGCCCGTTGCAGTACATAACACCACTTGGCCTGCGCCCATGACATCAATCATATTGTCATTATTATCTACAGGGCAACTGATGTCCGCATCTGCCAGTTGATCATCTGTCACTGTCACATCTGTTAATTCAACATTACCTGTATTCTCAACGCGATATGTCCATGTAACGACATCACCAACATCAATCGTCGGCCCAGGCTCAACATCCGCATCATCGCCATTAGTGGCTTTTTCAATATCGATTGACGACGAACCTCCAAAATAATGGCTCGGGTCGTTATCTGTTGGTGGCGTGCCCGTTGGCGGCGTACCGATAACACTGGTGTTATTGGTGTACTGGCCTAAACTGGCAACACCCGTTGCGGTACATAACACCACTTGACCAACCGCTAAACTCGGGATGATGTTTAGATCAGCACCATCATTGAGCGCGCATGTAATCACATCAGCTGCAACAGCTTGATCTAATTGATCATCTGTCACCGTCACATCCGTCAACACCACATTACCCGTATTCTCAACACGATACGTCCATGTGACAATATCATTTTCAGCAATGGTCGGCCCCGGCACGGCATCTGCATCATCACCGTTGGTGGCTTTTTCAATATCAATAGACGATGAGCCGCCAAAATAATGACTTGGATCATCGTCAGTCGTCGGCGGCCCCGAAGGCGGCACACCCGTCACGCTGGCATTGTTGGTGTATTGGCCTAGTGTTGCCAAGCCTGTAGCGGTACAAGAAACCACTTGGCCTGGCGCCATTAAGGCAATGACATTATCATTATCATCCACGGGACAACTAATATCGCTGGCAGCCAGTTGATCATCCGTCACGGTCACATCGATTAGATCAACATTGCCCGTATTCTCAACGCGGTATGTCCATGTAATAGGCGCGTTCTCAGAGATCGTCGGGCCAGGCGTGGTATCAGCATCATCACCATTAGTGGCTTTTTCAATATTGATCGACGCTGAGCCGCCAAAGTAATGGCTAGGGTCATTATCTGTTGGGGGCGTGCCAGTAGGTGGAATGCCTGTTACGCTCGCATTATTCACATATTGTCCCGCAACTGTAATACCTGTCGCTGTGCAATTCACCACATCCGTTGGCGCCATGAGCATAATAATATTATCACCATTGGTGTCTGCACCATGATTATCACAACTAATATCAGCGGGTGAAAGCTGGTCATCTATCACCGTGACTAAATTCAAATCAACATTACCTGTATTCGTCACTACATACGACCATGTCACGACATCTCCAACATTAATCGTTGGGCCAGGCGTTGCATCAGCATCTTCAGTATTGGTAGATTTTTCAATATCAATGGATGATGAACCACCAAAATAATGACTAGGGTCATCATCTGTTGGCGGCGTACCCGTTGGCGGTATGCCCGTCACGCTCGCGTTATTGGTATATTGGCCTGCATCCGCTGTTCCTGTGGCAGTACAAGTTGCTGTCTCACCTGAGACTAAGCTACTAATGACGTTATCACCTGCCGTAACATCATTAGAACTCGTAGAGCCTGCATCCACCACGCAAATCACATCCGCAGCATCATTCGCGATCTGATCATCCGTCACCGTTACGTCAACCAAGCTAACATTGCCTGTATTCGTCACGACATACGTCCAAGTAACCGCGTCACCAACATTAATCGTAGGCCCTGGCGTCACATCTGCATCTTCACCATTAGTGGCTTTTTCGATATCAATGGATGATGAACCACCGAAATAATGGCTTGGGTCATCACCTGATGGCGGGGGTAGCTTAGGGTCAGGCGGCGTACCCGTTACTGAACCCGTGTTCACATACGCACCCTTGACTGCCGTACTCGTAGCCTGGCATGTTACCGTTGCACCTATCGCTAAACTTGGTACGATATTGGTGGCACTTTCTGGCAAACAACTAATTTGCCCTGCTGCCACTTTATCATCTGTAATCGTTACATCGCTCAAGGCTACTTCGCCCGTGTTAATAACGACATATTCCCAAGTAATGGCCGCACCGACTGCAATAGTCGGCCCTGGAGTGATATCCGCATCTTCCGTATTGGTTGATTTTTCAATCGTCACTGCGGGCACTAATTTCACAAAACCAAAATCCACCGTCATATTGCCACTGAGATCATCCGCAATAAAGCCTGGCAATTCATCTTGATCATCGCCTTTTTCATTATTGGTTTCTTTTAACTCAGTTTCAGGCGCTAAACTGAATAAGCCACTTTCATAAAGCACGCTAGGTGTGATATCCGTTTTGATATTGGAATCACCCTCGATATCGGCATTATCCGTGCCATTTTGAATCGGTGTTTTCTTGTAAATCGCGGGAGGCTCAACCCGTACGCGATAATCTCCTTCTGGCAAATTATCAAACAAATATAAGCCATCCGACACCGTAGTTTGCGGTGCGACAATTGTTCCACTTAAATCAGTCACAGCGTTACCCGAGGCATCGACTAGAGTCACAATCGCACCTTCAATGGCTGGCTCACTTATTTGTTGAAAACCATCTTGATTAGTATCTTCCCAAACATAACTACCGATACTCACAGGCTTAGGGGTGACATTCACTAAAGCAGGATCATGATCATCTTCATCACCCGTATTTTTTCCATCTTCATCAATGACGTCATCGTCATTTAAATCATCTGTCTCACCCGAACCATCAAAATTAGTGGTATCTGGCGTTGAATCGATATCCACCTCATCTGCACCACCATCGGTAGCACTGCCACCACTAATCTCAGCCCAGTTGGTGATTACCGAACCGGTAAATGTGCCATCGGTGGTTAACTCCATGTCAAAACTCACCTCATCGCCCGCGGCTAGTTCAGAAATCTCAAACGTGCCATCATCAAGATTGGTTAAGGTTACTGTTGCACTGTTTAACGTGGTTAAATCGCCTGTTGCACTTGAGTTCGTAACCGAATAAACCGTGTTTGTTGGAATATAATCTTTGACGTCAATATCAAAAGCATCCACGGTGCCTTGGTTATAGACCGTAATGGTGAATAAGACTGGGGCACCTGCAATAATCGTGCTGGCTTGCCCCGCTGCTAATGTTTTCTTTAGCGCCAAGTCAAATATTTGTGTGACCACTACCTCAGCAGGATCATGATCATCTTCATCTCCACCACTCTTACCATCTTCATTCCTGGTGTCATCATCTGCAAGATCATCTGTCTCGCCCGTGCCGTTAAATTGCGCGGTATCTGGCGTTGAATCAATATCTGTTGTCGTCGTGCCGCCACTGGTATCCGTTGCATCACTGATCTCTGCCCAGTTAATGATGCTCGTACCTTGGAAAGTAGGTGATACCGTCAAACCTATATCGAATGTCGTGCTCGCGCCTGCCATCAACGTATCTAACGTAAACGTACCATCTCCATGATTCGTAATATTGCCACCCGTCACCGTACTGCCCGTGGCCGTGTAACTCATATCACTTGGAATGTAATCGATAATATCAATATCAAACGCATCCAAACTCCCTTGATTTTCTATCGTAATGGTAAATACAACATCATCTCCCGGGTTCACCGTGCTTGCACTGCTTAATTCTTTCTTTAAGGCCAAGTCAAAACTTTGCGTTACACCTACCTCCGCTGGGTCGTGATCATCTTCATCGCTACCGCCCTTGCCATTACCATTTAATTCATTGTCATCATCCAAGTCATCTGTCTCACCTGCATCATCAAAATTCGTACTGCTTGGCGTTGAATCAACATCCGTCGTCGTTGTACCCCCATCGGTATCCGTCGCATCACTAATCTCTGCCCAGTTACGAATAGTCGTACCCTGAAAAGACGCGCTCAAGCTAAGCGTGATATCAAAACTCACGCTATCACCCACTTGTAAAGCAGTGGTATCTGCTAACGTAAACGTGCCATCACCATTATTCAATAACTCAACTGTATTGGTATCTGTCGTGGTTAAATTACCGCTCGCGGTACTGCCTGTCGCGGTATAACTCATATCCGCAGGAATATAATCCGTCACATCAATATCAAACGCTGGCAAGGTGCCTTGGTTATACACCATCACCGTAAATATCACATCATCACCCGGGCTAATAACCGCTGCCTGACCAACTGCCAATACCTTTTGTAAGGCTAAGTCAAAACTCTGGCCAACTGTCACCCCAGCAGGATCGTGATCATCTTCATCCCCACCGTTTTTACCATCTTCGGTAATGCGGTTATCATCAATCAAATCATTCGTTTCACCTGCACCATCAAAATTAGTCGTGTCTGGCGTAGAATCGATATCTGTCGTCGTTGCCCCACCATCCGTATCGGTCGCACCACTGATCTCAGCCCAGTTACGTAAACTTGCCCCTGTAAATCCAGTGCTGTCCACCTCAACATCAAAACTAACACTATCCCCTGGCTGTAAGGCGGTCGTGCCCGCAAGCTCAAACGTGCCATCTCCATTATTCAACAACTCAACCGTATTAATGTTCGCCGTGGTTACATTGCCACTGGCGGTACTGCCCGCCGCACTATAAGCCGTGCTCGCAGGAATATAGTCCATTACATCAACATCAAACGCTGGCAAGGTACCTTGGTTATAAACGGTGATCGTAAATTTAACTAAATCACCCGGCGTGATAGCACTAGATTGCCCCGCCGCCAATACTTTCTTTAACGCTAAGTCAAAAACTTGCGTCACACCCACCTCAGCTGGGTCGTGATCATCTTCATCACCTCCATTCTTACCATCTTCATCAATGAGATCATCATCATCTAAATCATCACTTTCTTCTGGCTGATTGAAGTTCGTCGCGTCTGGCGTGGAATCGATATCCGTTGCCGTTGCGCCGCCAGCCGTATCCGAGCCATCACTGATCTCTGCCCAGTTACGAATCGTTGTGCCTGTGAAGTTGGCGTTGACATCCATCGCGATATCAAAACTCACATTATCACCAGACGCTAATTCATCAACGATGAAGTTGATGCCATCATTAGGATTGGTAAACCCCGTAGTGGCTGCATTTGCCGTCGTTAAATTACCCGTAACGGTGCTCCCAACTACGCTGTAAGCCATGTCAGATGGTACGTAATCATTCACATTGATATCATAAGCCTGCACATTACCTTGGTTATAGACCGTGATCGTAAACACGACTTTATCCCCAGGACTCACAATCGAGGCCTGACCAATAGCCAATACCTTTTTCAAGGCTAAATCAAATTGCGCGGGTAAAACTGTCACCTGAGCTGGGTCATGGTCATCTTCATCAGGATCGCCCGCACCGTTCTTAAAATCTTCATCGATAACATTATCGTCATCTAAATCATCCGTTTCACCTGCACTATTGAATTGAGTGCTATCAGGCGTTGAATCAATATCTATCGTTGTTGTGCCACCATCGGTATCCGTGCCATCACTAATCTCTGCCCAGTTACGAATAAACGTACCTGAAAAACTAGGGCTCACGTCAAGTTCGATATCAAATTGAACGCTGTCACCTGCGATTAACTCATCGATCTCTAAAGTACCATCACCGTTATTTGTTAACGTCGCAGTATTCGCATTGCTCGTCGTCAAGACTGTGGCATCTGCCGTTGAATTCGTTGCAGAGTACGTCGTATCACTGGGAATATAATCTACTATATCAATATCAAATGCATTCACCGTACCTTGGTTATACACCGTAATCGTGAAAATCACACTACCGCCCGCACTGATCACCGAAGCTTGACCTGCCCCTAATTCTTTCTTAAGTGCCAAATCAAATATCGGTGCTGAAAAGCCAAAGTCATAAGTATGATTATTTTCTCCGCCTGCGCCAGTGATGAGCTGGATGGTTGAATAGCCGGCATGAATACCTTCATTATCGCCATCACTATCGTGTAGGTCTGAATTTGGGGCTGTACCTTGATCTTGCGTTGTCGGCACATGATTAGCGGGTATATCTGGGTCACTTAATGGTAAGCGCAGCTCATAAGCACGGTTAGCTTTTAATGAACCTGTTGTCATGTTGGTGTCATTGCTTCCGCCAAAATAATAGTTCCCGTTCGTATCCGTCACGGCTGTACCAACTTGCGTATCCGCCACACCATCGCCTGTGGAGTCTTCCCATAATTCAATGGTGATGTTAGGAATAGGCGCTTCATCTGGGTCTTGAATCCCATTTTTATTGGTATCCACCCAAACAAAATTACCGATTTCTAGTGGTGCTGGATCACATAAAATCTCAATATCACCCAAGCCTACACCCTTACCAAATGTGCCATTATTTGGCGTGTTAGGGCCGCCTTGATACAATTGTAAACCGCGCGTAGCAGCGCCCGTGGTATGACTGATCCATTTCACGCCACCTGCATCTACCGATTGGAGCGGATCCATCGTAAGAACTGTAATCTCATCCGTACCTGGGTGTTGTGCAATACCGCCCATAACGGTTTCTTTATGGATTTTAAAATTATCGCCCGAGTAATATTCGCCTCCGCCAGGGCCTTCGCCGTTCGTGCCGCCTGCTGTGATGCCTCCACAGGCACCCCCATTTTCTAAAATCCAACCCGCACCTGCTGGACAAGCACGTAATAAATCACCACTAATGTTATATTGATGCAAAGGGGATGTGCCTGTTGGCGGGTAATTACCATTACCAAACATCATGCCGCCTCGATCCATAAAGCCCAATATCATTGCGCCCGTTTTATCAAACTCAATATCGGCCAATATCGGCATAGGTCTTGTTGTACGTGTACTATCGACCATGTAGGTTGCGGTACTACTCACGCCCGAGCCTGAATTAGAGTCATTCACATAATTATCTGTCCATGGCAACCATGTTTTATCAACTGAACTACCATGACGCACCGTACTGGCCTGGCCTTTGGTATAGTCTAATGGAAAATCTAATGGCTTTGTCCAAGTGCTGGTCGTAGGGTCAAACTCATAGACCATCGCGCGCAAACTGGCAGGCGGCGGGATATTCGCCAATACCGTATCATTCGCCACGGATTCCGCAGTACACACCACGCCCACATATAATTTACCTTCATGGTTATTCAAACCCCAAGGCCGCCCCAAACCATCGGTACACGTGCCTGCATCCAACCAAGGTTGGGCTGGAAGCGGTGCTGCTGCACCAGCAGTCGTTGCAGGGTTGCCCACTGCAATACTATAAACCTGACGATCTTTTAAGTTGGTCATGAATAATGTTGCACCATCTTCAGAAAGATCAATGTCACCAATACCTACCTTCGCCACCGCCGCAAACGCCGCCGCATCATTACTTGGCGACCCCGTATCAGAAGGCAAGCCGCGTGATCCGTTTGATGGTATTGAGCCAACATCAACACCTAAGGCGCTGACATCGGCAAATAAACTGGTTACGCCCGTATCCATATCACGAATATAAATCGCACCTAAACCATCTGGCCCTAAGCCTGCATGGCGCTTTAACACTGCTGAGGAAAATAATTTCTTGCTATCTCGCTGATATGCCAAGCCCCATGTTGAGCCTGTTTGCACTGCGCTTGCACCAGAACTAAACCCTGAAGTACCAGACTCATCATAATCAAACAAATGTAAGGAAGTTTTAGACGAAGCTGAGCCCCCTGCCAATGGATTACCGTTGGTATACTGAGGCGTCGCAACGAGTGGGTTTGCCTGACAAAACCCAGAAGAATCTGTTAGACCAAGATTCACATTGCCTTGCGGAGATTGCACGAAAACAACGGTTGTATTGTTATCAACACCATTTGGGCCTGGATCAAGATTGCTTGGAATATCTGTAAATTCCAAACGATACTTCTTAGCATCATCTAAACCAGAGACTAAGTACTTACCATCAATGTCTGTTACTGTCGTTGCAACTATCGCACCCGTTTCATCATAAACAGTAACCGTCACACCTGCCTGCGCAGATTCAGCATCATTCCCACCATTCGCATTCGCGTCTAAATAGACCTTTCCAGCCACCTCACCTGAAACAACTGCAGGCGGCACTTCATAAGAAATCTGCAGATTATCAATAAAAATCGATTCACCCGAACCATAAAACTTAAGCACCCTAAGACGAACTTGAGTATTCGCCGCAATAAAACCGCTTATGTCCTGAGAGAACGAACCTGTGGTGCTTTCCATGTTGTCACCAATCAAGGTATCTACTACCGTAAAAGTTGAACCCCCATCATTGGAAACTTCAATAAAAAATAAATCATCTGTTTCTAAACTTGCACTTCCTCGCCAATCAAACGATAGCGTGGCCGATGTTGCGCCAGCAGTCAATAAATCCACTTCTCGTTCAATACGATTCTGAGCGTTTGGATTTGTGCTGGAGGTGTTGCCACGTAAATAAAGTTCATTGCCTTGCACTTTAACCCTGCCACCTGTAACACCGCCACCGTTGCTGTCATGCTCCTGCCACCCTGAGGTCCAAACTTGCGTGCCATCGTTATTCGAATACAACACACTCGAAAACTCGTCTCGCACCGTTTCCGCAGCAGATAATGCTGCACTATACGAAAACATGAATAAGGTGGTAACTTTTAATAACTGGCTAAATCGAAACATCTCTTTTCCTAGAATTGAAATTGGCCTAAATGGAATCTGAACCTAATTTATTGGTTTTATATCTATGCAAAACTCAAGCGTAAGTTAGTCATTATAACGTGCCTGCATCCTAAAGTCCCCACTAACCCCACTAACCCCACTAACCCCACTAAACCAATAAACCAATAAACCAATAAACCAATAAACCAATAAACCAATTTAAGTTAAGTGTTTGAAATATCGTATATTTTTTTAACGCTACGCCAATTACGCGTTGTCGCACTCACGCCTAATTGTTTTTCAATAAAGTTATTATTTAGTTTTGTTCTGCCATAGCCGTTCGAGCAAAATAAATACACTTCAGTGCCTTTAATGGTTAGTTTTTCAGGTGCTTTAACCGCCTCTAAAAGAAGGTTTATACTTTTTTGTGACGGCAATGTTTTTAAAAAAATGAGCATCACTTTTGCGCCATTCTCTTCATTTTGCGCTTCTTCAAACGGGCAGTTTTCAATGATTTCACCCAAGGCCTGGTGCGTTCTAAGATCAACGGGCACTTGAAAACCATATTCTGCCTCGATCGCTTTCTCGATGCGCGCTATGCTCTCTTGCTGATTAATCTCATCTGCATCAAAAATCACATTGCCACTTTGAATATAGGTAAGCACATTCTCAAAGCCTTGCGCTTCATACAAGGCCTTAAGATCAGCCATGATGATTTTCTTTTGGCCACTGACATTTATGCCGCGCAAAATGGAAATGTATTTCATTTAAACCACCGCGCCTAAATTTTTACTTAAATGACAGCACTACTAAACAACTTAAAGAAATTCGCACTGGTTTGTTCTGCCAAAGCTTCAACAGGAATACCTTTTAGATCTGCCACATACTGCGCAGTATGTGCGACAAAAGCGGGCTGGTTAGGCTTGCCGCGCATCGGCACGGGGGCGAGATACGGCGCATCGGTTTCGACCAGCATTTGATCTAGCGGTACTTTTTTCGCCACTTCCTTTAGCGTTTTTGCACTGTTAAAGGTAACGATGCCTGAAAACGAAATATAAAATCCAAGATCTAAAGCTTTTTTTGCCGTCTCCCAATCTTCGGCAAAACAGTGCATCACCGCACCGCACGCATCGGCTTTATATTCTTTGAGCATGGCCATGGTGTCTTCCGCGGCTTCGCGAGTGTGAATGATCAGCGGTTTATTTGACGCGATACCCGCTTCGATATGCCGCACGAATCGGTCTTGCTGCCAGCCCATATCATCGTCTTTGACTCTGAAATAATCCAAACCCGTCTCGCCGATCGCCACAACTTTAGGGTTTTTTGCAAATTCGACTAATTCCGATACGCTAGGTTCAATGACGTCTTGATAACACGGATGCACCCCGACTGAGGCAAAGATATGATCATGCGTCTCGGCAATACCCAATACTTGCGGGTAATCTTCAATATTGACCGCCACGCAAAGCATGTAATCAACGTTATTATCTTTGGCACGTGCCAATACCGCCTCTAAATCGTCGCCCATTGGGTCGAAATTAAGATGGCAGTGTGAATCTATTAAGCCCATATTTGAACGCCTTATTTAAAGGGTGTAAGTTGGCTGCTGACTGTCGGCTTTATCCGCCAACAAACCATCAATGCGATGACGCAAGGCAATGCCTACACCATCAGAGAACTCTACGCCTACGCCTTGTTTGTTATGGCCGCGTGCATCGGCGGGCGTGACCCAAGAAACAACACCTTTAGTTTGAATTTTTTCATCAGAGTCTGGCAGCTGAATAATCATGAAAATCTCTTGCCCCATCACATAAGCTTTACTGGTCGGAATAAACAAGCCGCCATTTTTAAAAAATGGCATAAAGGATTTATAAACTTGGTCTAGATTCTTAAAGCGCAACGGAATGACCGTGGCCTTATTGGTATCGATAATTTCAGTGCCTGACATCGCGTTTCCCTATTAAATTACTTAACATGACAAATATTCTAACCGATTACACACTGCGTAAGCGTTGATAAAAGGCAATTAGCCATTTATCCAACAATAAGCCGATTTGAATGATTTGCACATCTTGCTTTTTCATCTCAATCAAATCATCGTAAAGCTGTCTTAGTCTCTCTAGGTTGGTCTCATTAACATAGGCGGTTAAAGCAGATAACTCTGTTTGATACGCGCGCCAAGCCGCTGAATCGCTCGCATCGATGTGCATCGTCATGGCCATCATCCAGCTGATAATATTTTGCAACCAACTGATTAATATCGCAGTATTCTGCAATTTATGCATCGCCTCGCGCGCTTCAATCGGGCTTAAATGCCCAGATAATAAAGCACCCAAGGTACTGAGCACAGTCTTAAAATCCTGCAAGGCATTATCTTGTATAAACGCTTGCGCTTTAATGGGCGCACCACCTGAAATGGCCAAGGCTTTGCCTGCTTGTGCTTGTTCGATCCCTTGCGCTACCAGCCATGCCATGGCTTGCTCAAAGGCAGGCAAATGCACCGACATACTCACGCAACGGCTACGAATCGTCATCGGCAAGCGCGCTGCATCATGGCTGACTAAAATCAGAATGCTGCCAGGGTTCGGCTCTTCAAGCAATTTTAACAAGGCAATCGCTGCGTTGGTATTCATCGCATCAGCGGGCTGAATCAAGGCCACTTTATGTCTAGCACTATGGTGCGATAAACTAAAATCATCAATCAACGCACGAATTTGATCAACAGAAATCACTCGGCGCGGCTTACGTTTTGCACGCTTAGCTAAATCCTCTAAATAGCGGTTAGCATAATTTAAATGCGCTGAATTGCCATGCTCTACGAATAATTCAGTGGATTGATAATGAAAATCTGGATGATTACCTGATTCAAACATCACGCAGTTTCGGCACTGCCCACAGGCCTGTAAAGCGTCTGCATTTTGGCTAGGTGCATCACATAACAAAGCCGCGACCATTTGAATGACTAACTGACTTTTCGCTAAACCCTGCTCGCCTTGAATCAGCAGCGCATGCGGCAAACGTTCGTATAAACGTAGAAATTGCGACTGACTTGGTGCCAGCCAATCAGGTAGCGGCTCCGTTATCATGCTTGGCTTACTTGAACAAATGCGCGCACTTCAGTGCGCACTTGTTCAGATACTGAATCGATGTTTTGAGCAGAATCAATTAAACGCATCCGCGTAGGGTCATTTTCTGCGCGCAGGCGATATATCGCTTGCACTTTAAGCTTGTAATCCAACGATTGCTGCTCGAATCGGTCTAATTCACCGCGCGCATGGCTACGCTGCAAACCCATCTCAACGGGCAGATCAAACAATAAACTTAAATCAGGCTTAAAACCTGCTAACAACCATTTAGACAAGCCATCAATACGTTCGACCGCCACACCTTTCGCGCCTTGATAAGCAAAACTTGCGTCTTCAAAGCGATCACTCACTACCCATTTACCCTGTTCTAAAGCAGGTAAGATAACCGTATTAACGTGCTCAGCGCGCGCCGCGTACATCATCAATAATTCAGTTTCATCGCCAATATTAAGCTCGCCCTTGTTTAATAACAATGCGCGCAAAGCCTCACCGATGGGCGTGCCGCCAGGCTCTCGCGTCATCACTGAGTCAATGCCCTGTTCCGACAAAACATCCGCGATAACTTGTAACTGCGTGGATTTTCCTGCGCCATCGCCGCCTTCAATACTGATGAATTTTCCGTATTCCATGGTGCTAACCCGCCTTTCTCGCCTTGCGTAAGCGTTTTAAATAAGCTTGAACCGCCCTGTTATGCTCTTTTAAGGTTTTAGAAAATTGATGCCCTCGGCTGCCATCGCCTTTGGCCACGAAATAAATCGCATCGGTTTTCTCAGGGTGCAAGGCCGCTTCAATGGCTGCGCGCCCAGGCAAGCAAATTGGCGTGGGCGGCAAGCCGTAGCGCGTGTAAGTGTTGTAAGGCGTATCGGTTTTAAGGTGCTTGCGCGTGATATTGCCTTTATAGGCATCGCCAATGCCGTAAATAACCGTTGGGTCTGTTTGCAAACGCATGCCTTTTTTCAAACGGTTCATAAACACCCCAGAAATCTTTGGGCGTTCAGAGGCCTGCGCCGTTTCTTTTTCGATAATCGAAGCTAAAATCAGCGCCTCGTAAGGGCTTTTAATTTGTAAATCATCCGCGCGTGTTACCCATAATTCAGTCAACTGATTTTGCGTTGAGTTAAACGCTCTGCGCAAGATTTCAACATCAGTTGTACCCGCATCAAAAGCATACGTCTCAGGAAAGAATAAACCTTCGGGGTGCGTGTATTGCTTAGCCTGATCAAACATCGCCAACACCTCAGCATCGCTTTGCTTACCCAAGGTTTGAATAATTTTAGGCGATTCTTTTAAGCGCGCACGCAACTGCTTAAAAGTGCTGCCCTGTACGAACGTTAGGCGATGGCTTAAGCGTTGCTTACCTTGGGTGATCGAATCGAGCACTTCAATTAAATTTTGCCCATCGTTAAAACGATATTGCCCCGTGTGCAACTTACCCGCCAGCTTTTTATAGCGCGCATAGTAAGCCAAAGAATACGGCTCATCGAGTACGTTTTCCACTTCTAGCTGGGCAATGAATTGTTTTAAGGTGTCGCCTTTGTTGATTCTAAACGTGTGGCCTGCAAAGTCACGCGGTTGATGTAGGGCTTTATCAATATAAAAGTAAGCCAAGGCCGCGCCCATGCCGGCTACTAAAGCAAAAAATAGCAGGCTGACGAATAGCCGTTTTAGCCATGAGCGTGTTTTAGGCTGAGGCCTCTTTGCGTCAGCATCTACCGCTTCATCATGCTTTGAATCACGCTTCGCCGCATGTTGAGGCTGAGTAAATGCGATCTCAGCTTGCTGAGTTGAGGCAGAGCGTTTTTTCGACATCCAGATTAAATCTTCTTAAACGCCAGCGTACCATTGGTACCGCCAAAGCCAAATGAGTTCGACAGCGCCGCATCAATTTTATGGTCGCAACCCGTCAGCGGCACATAATCTAGATCACATTCTGGGTCAGGGTTCTCTAAATTAATAGTAGGTGGAATTTGCTGATTGTAAATTGACAACACCGTTGCGACCGCTTCCACGCCGCCCGCTGCGCCAAGTAAGTGGCCAATCATCGATTTAATCGAGCTAATTTTAAGCCGTGCAGCTGAATCACCAAAGGCGCGTTTCAACGCCTTGGTTTCAGCGATATCACCTTGCGGCGTTGAAGTACCATGTGCGTTGATGTAATCCACATCTTCAGGGTTCAGCCCCGCATGCCCCATCGCATTGACCATACAGCGCGCCGCACCTTCACCTTCAGGTGAAGGGCTGGTCATGTGGTAAGCATCACCGCTCATGCCAAAACCTGCCAGTTCTGCGTAAATTCTCGCTCCGCGCGCTTTAGCGTGCTCGTATTCTTCTAATACCAACACACCACCGCCTTCACCCATAACAAAACCATCACGGCGCGTATCCCATGGGCAGCTCGCTTCAGAAGGCGTTTCTGAGCGTTTCGTTAAGGCGCGCGCTGAACCAAATCCTGCGATAGAGGTAGCGGTAATAGTGGCTTCCGCACCGCCTGCAACCATCACATCCGCATCGCCATATTCTATCAAACGGCCAGCCTCACCAATCGCGTGTGTGCCAGTTGAACAGGCAGTGACCATCGATAAATTCGGCCCCTTCAAGCCATATTTAATCGATAAATTCCCTGAGATCATGTTGATGATCGCCATGGGGATATAAAAAGGTGAAACGCGTCGGGGGCCTTTTTCCTTATAAAGCATGGTGGTGCGTTCGATGGACTCCATGCCACCGATGCCCGCGCCAACATAAACCCCAATACGCTCTGCATTGGCTTCTGTGATCTCTAAACCCGAATCTTCAAAGGCTTCAATGCCCGCGACCATGCCCATTTGAATGAAGCGATCCATCTTTTTGACGTCTTTAGGTGGGATCACGGCAGTGGGATCAAAATCTTGAATCTCACCCGCCACTGAGCATGGGAAGCCCTCAGTATCAAACAGCGTAATCGGTACGATACCCGATTTTCCCGCCATCAACGCTGGCCACGTTGATGTGACATCTTTACCCACAGGCGTCACAGCGCCTAAACCTGTAATAACCACACGTCGTTTTGTCATGATGTAACCACCTTAATAAAGCGCTGCATAATGCCTACGTATGCGCCTTTAAATATAAAAAAAGCCGCCACCTGCATAGGTAACGGCTTTGTTGTTTGACTTATTGCTTAAAAAACAAGCCGCTTATTCAGCGAGCCAGCAAATAAAAGTCCTTTTATAATGCTCGCTTATGAATGCGCAGTAATGAAAGCTACCGCATCTTTAACTGTGCCAATGTTCTCAGCTTGGTCATCAGGGATTTCTAAGTCGAACGCTTCTTCAAGCGCCATCACTAACTCAACCGTGTCTAAAGAATCTGCACCTAAATCATCAATAAAAGATGAATCAGCGGTTACTTGGTCTTCGTTTGCGCCTAATTGTTCAATAACAACTTTCTTTACGCGATCTTCAATACTACTCATTAGGGGGTTTACCTCAAGTAAAAACAAGCCTGAATAAATAAACGAGCCAAAGGCCGAACATTCTTCAGGTATAAAAATCTTGATGCTAGCTTTAAACACAGCCATTACAACAACACACATCAAGAAGACTATGCAGATTATATCAAATTAAACTCAAAACCTCGCCTATTTTATATTAGATATTATTAATCTTTCGTTATCCACTGATAATCCACGCACAGACATAGCCAAGAACAAGGGCTTAGCCCATGAACATGCCGCCGTTAATGTGCATTACCTGCCCCGTGACGTAATCTGCCAAAGGCGAGGCCAAATAAGCCACTGCACCCGCAATATCTTGCGGCGAACCTAAGCGGTTCATGGGAATATTCGCCATCAAAGCAGTTTTTTGTTTTTCATCCAAGGCATCGGTCATATCAGTTTGAATAAACCCAGGCGCGACAACGTTCACGGTAATGTTACGCGTGGCAATTTCTTGTGCTAACGAACGGCTAAAACCAATTAAGCCCGCTTTTGCGGCTGCATAGTTTGCCTGTCCTGCATTGCCCGTAGTGCCAACGATAGATGAAATATTAATAATACGTCCATTGCGTGCCTTCATCATGCCGCGTAAACACGCCTTACTCATGCGAAAAGCTGATTTTAGATTCGTGTCTAGAATGGCATCCCAATCATCGTCTTTCATGCGCATTAACAAGCCATCACGCGTAATGCCTGCATTATTGACTAAAATCGTGACGGCGCCAAATTGTTCTGTGATGCCCGCCAACAGCTGCTTAACCGAATCATCGTCGGTCACGTCCAGTTTCATGCCCGCACCCTGCATGCCCTTTTCTTTTAAGCGCGCACCAATCGCCGCCGCACCCGCGTCAGAGGTAGCGGTACCAATGACCACCCCACCCATGCTGGCGAGCTGATCTGCAATCGCAGCACCTAAACCGCGCGAAGCACCCGTGACTAAACATACTGAACCATCAATATTCATCATAAATTTGCTGTTAGTGTCGATAAAACGCAGAGTATACCTGCTTACATGGTTCGCCCCAATGGCGGGATAAATGAAATATTAGCCTCATCAACATAAACGCCATAAATAACACACCTAAATCATTGTAATCATAACAATAAAACTGTTATATTCGCGCGTGGTTTTAGGGAATGATCTCGGCATACTCGCCCAACGCGAGCAGCCACGACAACAAAATTGATCCGCTTCCGCATAAAACCCTGAAAAGTTTTGGCTGCCTATCTAAAAATGTGCAGCCGTTTGCGAAATATTCGCAGGCTTGGAATGAAAGAATTTATAAATACTGATTTAAACGCGCGTCATACAAAATACGGCTTTGAATCAATGTTTCAGGCATTTGCCGACGTGACTGAGCGCCTGCTTTTAGCACGCCCTCTTTCGAAAGCTGATACGCGCGGTTGACAATTTCAATCGCAAGATGAAAGCATAAACACGGCCAACATAAATCTGGCCGTTTTATGAGCACGCTCATAATTAAGCTAAACTGTTAAAACAATTTAACGGCGGCCGCATACGCGCTCCCTTTAAAAATATTTGTGAAATATTTGTTTTAAAAATCATCAGCATCGTCTAGCGTAGTGCCTCTTGAGTAAATCGCTTTTGGCTGACAACCAAAACATCACATTCCTTGTCCGCGCATACTTCAACCATTATTTTTAAGCTGGCGCGTGTGCTTTATACGCCATCAGCCGCTTAAACATTTACACGCCGCCTTAAGTTTGGCGCCGGTAAGGAGTACAACATGAAAAGAATTTTATTTAACGCAACCCACGCTGAAGAGCTACGCGTTGCCATCGTTGATGGCCAAACTTTATTAGACCTTGACCTTGAATCTGCCGTTCGCGTACAACGCAAAGGCAATATTTACAAAGCCACTGTCACCCGTGTCGAGCCCAGCTTAGAAGCTTGTTTCGTCAACTATGGTTCTGACCGCCATGGTTTTTTGCCCTTTAAAGAAATTTATCGCGGCTACTTCCAGAATTATTCTTCTAAAACACCGCTGTCTAAAACCAACATCAAAGACGTGATCAAAGAAGGTCAGCAATTAATTGTTCAAGTTGAAAAAGACGAGCGTGGCAATAAAGGCGCGGCCTTAACCACCTTCATCAGTCTAGCAGGGCGTTTCCTAGTATTAATGCCGAATAACCCAAAAGGTGGCGGCATCTCGCGCCGTGTGGAAGGCCAGCAGCGCGCTGATTTAAAACGCTCTATTGATGCGCTTAATTTACCGCCACAACACGCAATGATTGCGCGCACCGCAGCACTTAGCCGCACCGATGAAGAATTAAAATGGGATTATGATTTCCTCATTCAGCTCTGGACGGCCATTGAAGATGCCAGCGCACACAGTAAATCTCCCACATTAATTTACCAAGAGAGTAATTTAGTGGTACGCGCGATTCGCGACTACCTCAACAAGGGCGTGCAAGAGCTGATTATTGACGATAAAGAAATTTACGATCGTGCGCATCGTTTTATCTCGCAGGTCATGCCGCAAAACTTGCCGAAATTAAAGCTACACGAAGACAGCGTACCTTTATTTTCACGTTTTCAAATCGAGCATCAAATTGAAGCAGCGTTCTCGCGTGAAGTCACCCTGCCTTCTGGTGGCGCGATTGTCATCGACCACACTGAAGCGTTAATCTCAATCGACGTTAACTCTGCGCGCGCCACCAAAGGCAAGCACATTGAAGACACTGCACTGAACACTAACCTAGAAGCGGTTGATGCCATTGCGCGTCAATTACGCATCCGTGATTTAGGCGGTTTAATCGTGCTAGATTTAATCGATATGGGCACGAGTTCTAACCAACGTAAGGTTGAGAATCGCTTAAAAGACGCGTTGAAATATGATCGAGCACGCGTGCAAGTGGGTCGTATTTCGCGCTTTGGATTGCTTGAGATGTCACGTCAGCGTATTCACGCCTCTATCGATGATTCAAACTACCACACTTGTCCACGTTGCGAAGGCACAGGGCATATTCGTAGTATTGTCTCTAGCTCATTGAGCTTGTTGCGCATCATCGAAGAAGAAGCTTTGAAAGAAAACACAGAGTCTTTGCAGGTGTTTTTACCCATCAATACCGCTGCCTATATATTGAATGAAAAACGCCGCGAACTGACACAACTTGAAGCACGCTTAGCGACGCGCGTAGTGGTGGTGCCTGATGCGGATCTACAAAGCCCGCATTATGAGATCAAACGCTTACGCGGCAATGATTTAGATGGCAAACAAAAATCCAGCTATGAGCTTTCTTTAGACAACGATAAATTCGAACAATTTAAAGATATCACCGCTAGAAAACCTAAGGCAGAAACCCCCGTCATTGGCTTCGACCAAATGACCCCTTCTACCCCACCGCCTATTACAGAGAAACCGGCACAAGATAAAGCAGACAGCACGGCTGAAACTGCAGCAGTCTCCGTTGCTGCCAGCAAATCTGAGCCTGGTTTATTGAAAAAAATCTGGAACAGCTTAAAAGGTGAGCCGACAACCGATAAAGAGTCCGTCGCAGAAGCCGACACTAAAAAGAGCGAAGAAGAGAAAACGCCGCAGCGACAGCCGCGCCGCCATAACAACAATAACAATAACCGTCGCCCTAATAATCGTGGCGGGAACAATAATAATCGTCGTCGTTCACGTGGCCCGAATAATCGCCGCCGCAATAACAACAACGGTAATAACGATAGCAATAGCGGTAACGGCAATCAAAATAAGCCTCAAGACAGGAACCAAGGCGAGCGAAACAACCCAAACAATAACGCTGGGAATAATCGCCGTCAAAATGAGCAAGGCCAAGAGTCGAACAACAATACTGGCAATAATGCCGGCAATGCTGGTGAAAACAAGCCGCGTCGTGGCCGCCCTCGCAAGCAATCATCCGATGCAGCTGGTAAGCCATCTGTCAAAGCAGAGACGCAAGCAACGCCTGACAGTCAAGCACAAGGCAAGCCTGAAGCCAATACTACCAAAGCACCCCCAAAGCCACGCGCGCCACGTAAACCGCGTGCACCCCGCGCGCCTAAAGCGAATACCGCCGCGCAATCTGATCAAGGCAAGCCCAGCCCAAGTAATGGCAACGGCAATGTTGTTGCGAAACCTGCAGCGACAGGGGATGCCGTTAAGAAAGCACCTGTGCGTAAAAAACGCGTGAGCAAGAAACGGACTGCGGCGAAAAAACCTGCTGTGCGCGATGGCAATACAAAATCTGCTGCGCCCAGCAATAAAGCGCCGAAGGAAGTAGACGGAAATCGCTAGCGTGCTGTAAACGCGATATTGATTCACGCTTAAAAGCGTAGGCGTCTTTCGCCTGCGCTTTTTTTATGCCCCCTATTTGTGCGTAAGGACTATTTCTGTAAAAAACAGATTGCTGCCTGATCCCAACCTCCCTTACACTTACGCTTTATTCATAACACGCTCATCGCACACCCATTTTTCATGCAGTCAATGACATTCAGATACTGGCTTATTTTAGTTTTTGTCAGTCTATTATGGGGAGGCACATTTTTCTTTAACGCCATTCTGATCAAAGTGGTTTCGCCGTGGACACTCACCGCAGGGCGCGTGACGATCGGCGCGATTGGCGTCTGGGCTTACTTGCTTTTTTCCCCACATAAAGTCCCGTCAGATCTTAAGTTATGGGTTTTTTATTTCCTGCTCGGTGCCATCAGTTATGCCCTGCCGTTTACCGCCATCGCTTGGGGGCAGCAACAAATCACAGGCGGCTTAGCCTCCATCATCAACGCCATGGCGCCGATGACCATGCTCATCGTCTCGCATTTTTGGCCTGATAGTGAGAAAGCAACCCCTCAGAAATTAATTGGGATTTTTATCGGTTTTATGGGTGTGGTGATTTTCACCTTACCTAAAGTTCAAGCAGGTGCCATCAACGAGATCATCGCTTATCTTGCTGTGTTTAGCTCCAGCTTGTTATACGCCATTGGTTTTAATCTAGTGCGCAAGCTCAAAGACCATCCGCCGGTGGTCACGGCGGCAGGTTCATTAACGGGCGCAGCCGTCATCGCGCTTATCGCCGCCTATCTTTTTGACGGCGCGCCCGAAAACTTAAGCGCGCCCATTGTGTGGTCTTTTTTAGGGCTTGGCCTACTATCCACTTCATTAGCATTCAGCATCATGTATTATTTGCTACCAAAAATCGGCTTGGTGAACTTTTCAACCGTCACTTTTATGGTGCCCATTTCTGCTATTTTACTAGGCACATTGTTGCTAGGCGAGACCATTGAGTCGATCCAACTCACTGGCATGGCAGTGATCTTTTTAGGCTTATTATTTATTGATGGGCGGGTGCTTAAACGGTTCACATACCAGCGTTAAAAGAAGGCTGAATCATATTTCATGACGACATTACCGCTTCGGCACGGGATTGCCACGTCGCTTCACTCCTCGCAATGACTACGGGTATTTTGGGGCATTGCAAGGCACGAAACAATCTCTCCATGACGCTTGGCGCATCTAACGAGCACTGCTTCGCTTCGACCCAATTCAAATAGCCCCTTCTTTGATAAATTTAAGCGCGTAATATATGATCTTGCGTCTGAATGCGCTCATAATAACGTAATCGATATAACAACCTAGGCTCGGCTTCATCTTCCTCAAACGCACGGCGGTTATGCAGCACATTATTGCATATCAAGCCCTCACCTGGCGCCAATGCGCCGCTTAAACGCCAGCGCGCGTCTTGCTCGCAAAAGCCCGCCAAGGCAACGGCAGCCTCGGTAACTTTTGGCGCATCTTTCCAAATGATATTACGCTTGCGCGCGCTATAACGCATATGTAAATAACCTTGCGCATCAAAACTAAAAACAGGCCCTGTTTGCTCTGACCGAAGCACCTTACCTTCCAGTTCATTCGCTGGGATCGTCATCACATCTGCTTGCGAGAGCGCGGTGATAAATTCAGGGTCTAAGTCGCGCAGATAGATATACGCCATTTCAGGGTCAATCAAATCGTTCTCACCGCCCATTTTAGCGGGCCGTACACAATGCAAAACCATCGCTCTAATCTGCTTATCTAGGCGATTATAATAACCATCCGTGTGCCAACTAAGCTTGTTTGAAGTATAAGGAATGTAACGCCCATGTCGCCCTGTGGCTTTCACTTCAATTGAGGTCACACCTTGATCTGCACCAATGTTGCCATCGAGTGTTTTTAAGCCAAATCGTGCACATATCTGCAACGGAATTTTCGGTGATTCAGCCACATCAAGGCTACGATAAATCACCATATTGTGGCGGTCTAAATGCAGCTGTAAAGCCGCTTTTTCTGACGCACTTAGTCGGTCTGGGTGATCTATTTCTACAATTAAATCAGATAACTGTTTTGGATAAGCGGCTATTTTCCATTCGCGCCATTGCGCATAAGCAGGCTCGTTATTTAAATCAAAATGCTCAAATATAGGCGACGCATTCACGTTTTATTTACCCGTGTCGTCAAAGGGCTGCTTTAACATATTGTGCAATAAAGCCTGCTCATCTTCACGGAAATACGGCAAGCCAATTTGCATCTCCAAATGGCCATCTTTAGGTTGAGCGGTATAGCTTTTGAACCATCGATCCCACACCGATAAATTAAAACCAAAATTTTGGTGATGCTCGCTGGCATGAACGGAATGATGCACGCGGTGCATATCGGGCGTAACCAACACTGGCCTTAAAATACGGTCTAACCATTGCGGAAGATTCACATTACTATGGTTAAACATGGCTGTGCCGTTGAGTAGAATCTCGAAAATAATCACCGCCCATGCAGATGCACCTAACACCGTAATGGCAATCAGTTTTAATAAGGTTGAAGCCACTATTTCGATCGGATGAAAACGTGCACCCGTGGTGACATCGATCACTTTATCAGCATGATGCATACGGTGGATATGCCACAACATCGGCACATGATGAAACCAACGATGTTGCCAGTAAATCATCATATCCAGCAATAATACGCATACCACCAAGGCCACTGCAGACGGTATGTTCAGCCAATACATCAAGCCAAACTGCTTATCTGTTAGATAAATCGCCAACGCCACTGTGACGCCTGGCAAAATAACCCGTACAATGAGCGTATTTAGCACGACCAAGCCAATATTAGACGGCCAGCGTTTTAAGCGGCTTTGTGTGTCTCGACGCGGGAACAACCATTCCGCCAGCATCATCACTAACAACACCCCTAAAAATACGCTTAGGCGTAAATAAGGCTCGATATCAGCATGGTTGATTTCAGTCATTTTAATCTCTCTGTTTTTTAAGGAGTGTATGCTTTCACCTTCAGTGAAGCAATTTACTTTAGAGAGACATCAGAAAACTAGGTTTGTTCCTTAAGGGTGTCTCTATTAATTGATGACTTGAAACAATGCGTTCAGACTGTCCGATATCTTCGTTGAAGAGGCTACCAATAGCTCGCTCTTAACTGCCATCTTCGCCTTGATCTCGAACACCCTGAACGCATTCTTTCTAAACCACCATTAATAGAGAATCCCTTAAATAAATAATCGCTTAGGCGCGAGCAAGCCCTTTGAGTTTAGTTGACCTAAGCCGATGAAGCCTTGATCTTCATCGTACATCCTAAGCCATTCAGTGGGCGTGTCTATGGTGGTTTCTAATGTAATTGCCTGCCCGTAAATCAGTGCAGCTTTTTGCGTCGCATCCACTTTTATCTGCGTAAAATCATCAATCAAACTGTCGGCGGTTAATAATTGATCAATGCACGCCTGCTGAGGCTCTAACGCTTCGAAATCTGGCCATGTGATGGCATTCTCTAAGCTTAAACTACCAATACTTAAGCGTCTTAAGGTTTGAACGTGCGCACCGCAACCCAAGGTTTCGCCGATATCTTCGCTCAAAGAGCGCACATAAAAACCGCTGGAGCAATCAACTTCAAATGATAAGCAAGCACCTTCAAGCGAGATAAAGCGAATATCATGCGCACTGACACGACGCGCCTTGCGCTCAATTTCAATACCTTGGCGCGCGAGCTTATATAAAGGCTGGCCATTCACTTTAAGCGCTGAATACATCGGCGGCACTTGATCATATTCACCGATATATTTATTCAGCGCCGCTTTCACCTCGTCTTCATCTGCTGTGAATGCGCGCTGCTCAAGCACTTTGCCATCCGCATCGCCCGTATCTCTAGTTTCACCGAGCATAATACTCACGGCATAGGTCTTGCCTTTGCCTAATAAGAAGCTAGAGACTTTCGTGGCTTGACCAAAACATAAAGGCAACAAGCCAGTCGCAAGCGGGTCTAATGCGCCAGTGTGCCCTGCTTTCTGCGCGTTAATTTTATAGCGGCATTTCTGCAAGGCTTTGTTGGAAGTCATCCCTGCGGGCTTGTCTAATAACAGCACGCCATTGATGACATCACCGCGCTTTTTTTGTCCACGACTCATGTTTTAATACGCTTTAGCTAAACGGAATGGGCGCGCTGTCGCTTAACTACGAGCAACACGAGAAGAGTTTATTGAACGGAATCGATGAGATTAGAGAGTTCGATACCGCGTTTAACAGTGGTGTCTAACTCAAACACTAATTTGGGCGTGCCGCGTTGGTTTAAGCTTCGGGAAAGCTGCGCTCTTAAAAAACCTGCCGCGCTGTTCAATGCAATGATGCTGTCTTCCG
>JAZGFQ010000275.1:0-2688 GCA_036479635.1 Arenicellales bacterium | reverse complement strand
TTGACCGAATAAATAACCCATAATAGTGACTCCTTATTGTTTGATATCAAATTGAATACGTCGATTTCTTGCGCGACCTTGAGACGTGCCATTATCTGCAATTGGCTGAACTTCACCATAGCCCATTGCCGTTAATACCCCGCTACTCACACCCGCACTCGATAAAAATGACAGCACCGCATTGGCGCGCTGCTCACTTAAAGCTTGATTCATTGCATCATCACCCGAGCTATCGGTATGACCTGCAATTTCTATTTGTAAGCTGCCGTCTTGGTTACACTCTTTAACAAGGCCCGCCAAGTTCTTCAGCAACACATGGCTGCCACTCGCGATATTCGCACTGCCAGAGGCAAATTCAATTTTGCTCGCCGCCATAACACCATTAATGCGTGTTTGACATTGCTTTAGGAAAACCATACGCGCTTGCTTAGCGCTTGCAATTCGGTCACGCTCTAGCTGTGCAAGACGTGCCTTTTCCGCACGCGCCGCACTTGCCAAAGTATCTACTTGGGCTTGCGCCTGAAGTTGTTTTTGAGCGATAGCCTTGGCATCCATCTTGCTTTTAGCCATTGCTTCCGTTGCTAGCATTGCCATTTGCGCTTTCTTTGAGGCCGCGCTTTCTACTGCAGCAAGCCGTGCCTTCTCAGCCATCAAATTATCGGACTGCATTTTCGCTGCCGTGGCTAAACGTGCTTTTTCTGCAACAAGTTTCTCGGCTTGCATTTTAACTTCTGCTGCTAAACGTGCTTTCTCAGCAGCCATTGCCGCCAACGCTGCCTCCGTTGGGCCAGTATTAATCGTTAGGTCACGCTCAACGACGCGTACGCCTTCAACATTTTGAAGTAATGAAATCGCCTCATCTGCAACAGCCTCACTGGGCGCCTCGCCTGTAAATAAGATATCACGCCCACGTTTGTGCAGGTCAACACGCCCCCAATCATAACCATTCGCATCAAGTGCGGCCTGCGCGCGCCCTTGCACGTCTGATTCAATCGCAGCCCAGCGGGAATACAACATTAAGGCCCACAGCGCCAATAAACCCAACAAGGCCCACAACCACCATTTACCCAGAGACATCCGAGACCCTGCATTGCATAAACTCATATTCTGCTACCCTTTAGTTATTATCACTGTAGGTTATTATCACCTAAAATGAGCCTAATATTTTAAGCTCATTATTAAGCCAAACACTTAAATTGCTGTATCCACTCTGGGTAGTATAAACCTATCTCTGCATAAAAATCAAATACTTATGGTAAAGCGCGCCCCGCGCACAGCATAGCCACGCTCGATTGAGCAGGGTATACTTTGGCTCAAACACTTATTCATCAAACATCATGTCCAAATTCGAACCTATTTCCGCGTATATGCACACCTTAGGCAAAGCCGCTAAAGCAGCTGCCCGCGTGTTATCAATGGCGTCGACTCAGCAAAAAAATGCGGCCTTAATCTCTATTGCCGATCAATTAGTTTTAAATGAAGCTGCGCTACTCGATGCCAACGCGAAAGACATGAAAAGCGGACAAGACAAACAACTTGATGCTGCCCTGTTAGAGCGTCTTGCGCTCACCTCTAAAAGTATTACCCAAATGGCCAAAGGCTTGCGCCAAATCGCCAACCTGCCTGACCCTATCGGCGAGATCAGCGATATGAACTACCGCCCCAGCGGCATTCAAGTCGGCAAAATGCGTGTACCTTTGGGCGTGATCGGCATCATCTATGAATCTCGCCCTAATGTCACCGCCGATGCCGCTGCTTTATGCTTGAAATCGGGTAATGCCGTCATACTGCGCGGTGGCTCAGAAGCCATTCACTCAAACCTTGCGATTGCGCAGTGTATCGAAAAAGGCTTGAAAAATGCAGGGCTACCTGCTGCTTGCATTCAGCTGGTGAACACCACTGACCGTGCAGCGGTGGGCGAACTTATCACGCTCTCATCTTACGTTGATATCATCATTCCGCGCGGCGGCAAGGGCTTAATTGCACGCGTCTCGAAAGACGCCACCATTCCCGTCATCAAACATCTAGACGGTATTTGCCATGTATATATTGATGAAGCGGCGGATATTGATAAAGCCATTAATGTGGCCTACAACGCCAAAGCGCGGCGTTATGGTATCTGCGGCGCAATGGAAAGTTTATTGGTGCATCAAGCTATAGCCGAGCAGGTATTGCCTGAATTATTCGCGCAATACCACGCCAAAGGCATTGAACTGCGTGTATGTGCGCGCACGCAAGCATTGCTGAAAGATGACGACAAGCTAGTAGATGCCAGCGAGCAAGATTGGGACACTGAATACCTCGCTGCCATTTTATCCGTCAAGATAGTCGATGATTTAGACAGCGCCATTGAGCACATCAACCATCACGGCTCACACCACACCGACTCCATTCTAAGCGAGAACATTCAAGCCGCGAATCGCTTCATGCGCGAGGTGGATTCAGCCTCGGTGATGCTCAATACTTCCACGCAATTCGCGGATGGGTTTGAATATGGCTTAGGCGCAGAAATTGGCATCAGCACCGATAAGCTTCATGTGCGCGGCCCCGTGGGGCTGGAAGGCTTAACTTGCCAGAAATATATCGTCATCGGTGACGGTCATGCGCGCGCTTAATATTCGCCCATGCTAGCCATTCTCTGTACCTTGCACGGCAGCCTTGAAGATGCCTTACCTGATGAACATGAGG
>JAZGFQ010000274.1:0-10872 GCA_036479635.1 Arenicellales bacterium | reverse complement strand
GCTTCGAGTTCTTTTTCTATCTGGTTGAGTTCATCCAGATTATCACTGATAAAGTAATACCGCTTCATAACCTCCCTCCACTGTTATGCCTATTGGTAAGGCACAAAATTCACTTAGCTAGTCAAATCAGGCTCTGTTAATTGGCTTGATGAATAGCCCCTTAGAAATCGTTATATACAATCATCTCGATTAACATAGTTTTCACTATACCATAATTACTTTGTTTTATTTGAAGCGCGATTTCCCCAAACACCAGACTGAATCGTAATATACAAATCTTCCACCTGCTTTCTTGCCCACGGTGTTTTTCGTAAAAACTTCAGGCTTGATCGCATTGACGGCGTATGCGTAAAGCAACGGATGTCTATTTTTTCGCCTAAACCTTCCCAGCCGTAGTGATCAACTAACGCATTCACTATCTTCTCTAAGTTTATGCCGTGCAAGGGATTATTCGGTTGTGGGTGCATTTTAAGATGAATGTTAGCTGATTTAGGCCATTTGAAATGGTGAATTTATTCAGATTAGCGACAGTCTGTTAACGCGATACTATCATCTTAAGTAGCGGGCAGTTTAAATGTCGCCCAATTATTATTGAATCCTTATTCAATCAATCGCTAAGCGATTTCAGGAGTTTTATTATGAAGAAAATATTAGCCAGTACCGCCCTTATTGTGGCACTAAGCCAAATCTCAGCGTGCACCATGTCTCGCGAACAATCGGGCGGCCTCATGGGTGCAGTCGCCGGTGGCGTCGTCGGCAATCAAGTGGGTGGCGGGCGTGGTAAAGACCTCGCCACAGCGATTGGTATCTTTGCAGGTGCAATGGCAGGCTCGAACTTCGGCAAGCAACTTGATGCATTAGATATTGCCAATGCAAACCGTGCTTTAGAAACAAACAAAAGCAACCAAACCTCAAGCTGGGTGAACCCTGATAACGGTAATAAATACAGCGTAACACCGACCAAAACATACAAGCAAGCCTCTGGCAGATATTGTCGTGAATATCAATCAACGGTGACCGTTGGCGGCAAGCTCGAAGACAGCTACGGCAAGGCCTGCAGGCAGCCTGATGGAAGCTGGGAAATTATTTAAGCATTTTTTAGTTCAATGCCTAAAATAAAAGCGGCTGATAAGGCCGCTTTTTTTATATCCTTCTTTTTATATGCATTACCTGCGAGCATAAAGCCGATCAAAGCTGGCCTTATTAAAACCGTTCATACGTTGGTTGCCGACCAAAATAACGGGCACGCCACGACCACCTAGTTTATCGTAAGCACGTTTGGCCTTACGGTTTTTCTCAATATCAAACTCAATATAATCAATATTATTAGCTTGAAAATGGCGGCGCGCCTGCTTGCAATAGCCGCACCAACTGGTGGAATACATCACCACTTTATCTTGATAAGTTGATTCTCTATTCGAAATATCAACGTGTTCATAAGAAGAGATATTCATCTCAATTCTTTCAGAGCGATCACGCATTTGACGCGCATTACCATAATGAATTTGCCCGTCTTCTCCTACCCATTTATATATTTCAGCTGCGCCCACATTCAACCCAAAACCGATACTCAATAAAAACAGGGCTTTCAGTTTCGTTTGCATGATATTTCCTTTTAAAAAATGTAGGCTTAAATGGTACGATTGATCATCTGAGACCTCTGCACAACTCAAGCACAAGATAAAATGGCTAATAATTCCACTATCCTCGCAAAAAAATCGCTCAATAGCGGGCTATTAAGCTCATTTTTCGCAAGAATATTGGCTATATTATCTCATTTTCCTTTTGCACTCGAGCTGTGCAGAGGTCTCAGTCTAAACAATTCCTTAGTTTTACGCACGATAAAATGAAATTATCCCAACTTGCCGAAGAGATTACCACCTCACCGATCTTAACCATTTCAGCGCAGATCAACGCTAAAATTGCTGAAGGCGAGAAAATTTATAATTTCACCGTCGGAGATTTCGACCCAGATATTTATCCTATTCCAGAGCCCTTGCGTGACGAAACCATCGCTGCCTATCAAAACAATGAAACCAATTACCCTGGCGCGTTTGGTATGCCTGAATTTCGGACAGGGGTTGCACAAACTTTAAACCGCATCTGCGGCTTAGATTACACCGCAGATGAAGTGCAGATTGCCAGTTGCTCTCGCCCACTGATTTATGCGACGTACCGCGTATTGTTGGATGAAGGTGATAAAGTCATCTTCCCTGCGCCCTCTTGGAACAACGATTACTATACCCAGCTCTCTAAAACTCAAGCGGTGATTGTTGAAACCACGCCTGAGAACCATTTCATGCCTACCGCAGATGAACTGCGCCCGCATATACAAGATGCCAAATTACTCGCACTGTGCTCACCTCAAAACCCCACTGGCACCGTTTTTAGCCGTGAAGGTTTGTTAGAAATCTGCAAAATGGTGGTGGCTGAAAACAAACGGCGCTCAGCCGATGAGCGGCCGTTGTATGTCATGTTTGATCAAGTCTATTGGTTGCTAACCTTTGGTGATGTTCAGTTTCATCACCCTTTAAGCCTCTGCCCTGAAATCAAACCTTATGCGGTGTTTATTGATGGCTTATCTAAATCTTTCGCGGGCACGGGTATCCGCGTAGGCTGGGCGACTGCTCCTGCACATATTTTGCCTAAAATAACAGCGTTGATTGCGCATATCGGCGCATGGGCACCTAAACCTGAGCAAGTAGCGGCGGGTAAATTTTTGCAAGATACGCAGGCGGTTGATGATTATTTGGTGCAATTTCGCACCCAATTACAGCTCAGCCTTAATACCTTTTATGATGGCTTCATGGCACTTAAAGCCAAGGGTTATAGCGTAGACGCCATCGCCCCACAGGCAGCGATCTATCTAACCGTTAAGATTGATTTAGTTGGTAAAACCACGGCCCAAGGCACCTTATTAGACACGCCTGATGCTGTACATCAATACTTACTCAATACCGTAAAACTGGGCATTTTGCCTTTTTCATGGTTTGGCGCTCAAAACTTGGGTAGCTGGTTTCGCATTTCTGTTGGTACTTGCAAGCAATCGGAAATCGCTGAGGTGCTAGGGGTATTAGAGACTGAAATGGCTTTATTAGCCTAATAACAATACAACCCAAGCTGTATATTTTGTAAACTCCAGCTTTCAATGCCTTAGGCTTGCTAAGGGCAGCCTATATTTTTAATATTCTCATAAAAACTCATGTATAAAGCCTTACTGCCTTACATAAAAATTGCACGCATAGACCACTGGTTTAAAAATGTCTTTATGCTGCCGGGCGTGCTAGTTGCGATGTATCTTGATCACAATCTCATCGGCGCACATTTGATCTGGCCTTTATTGTTGGGCCTACTGGTGGCAGGCTTAGTGGCGTCCAGTAATTACGTCATCAATGAAATTTTAGACGCCAAATTCGACAAGCTCCACCCCGTTAAAAAGCATCGCCCCGTGCCCTCTGGACAAGTGAATTTAACCTGGGGTTATATTTTATGGATCGTACTGGCAATTGTCGGCCTATCTTTAGCCACTTTGTTGGGCAAACCATTCTTTTATAGCGCCTTAGCGTTATGGGTAATGGGCTGTTTTTATAATATCTCACCGATTCGCACCAAAGATAAACCCTATATAGATGTGCTGTCAGAGTCTGTGAATAACCCGCTGCGCTTGTTGATGGGTTGGTATTTAACCGGCGCTACCTTGATACCACCGCTCTCATTAATCCTTGCTTATTGGATGATTGGCGCCTTTTTTATGGCGCTAAAACGCTATGCCGAATACAAACGTATCGGTGATAAAGAAACCGCCGCGAATTACCGCGCATCCTTTCGACACTATAATTCAGAACGTTTGATGATCAGCGTCGTATATTATGTTGCGGCCTTTGGTCTGTTCTTTGGTATTTTCCTAATTCGATACCGTATCGAGTTTATTGTTGCGATTCCATTTATTGCGGGCTTCATTGCTTGGTATATGCACTTAGCTTTTTTAGAAGACAGCCCTGTTCAATATCCTGAGAAACTCTATAAAGAACGGGGCTTTGTGTTGTATGCCCTGCTGTGCGCTGCTGTGATGGTCGGCTTATTATTGGTCGATATGCCTGTATTACATGACTTATTCTCAATGACGAACTCAATCACTGCCCAGTAATAATTGAATAACAGCAGGCAGGAAACTATTCTGCTGGATGGCTTGAATATTATTGGCTAACGCTGCCATTTCTAGACCAAACACTTGATGTACTTTAGCCGTTGGGTGAATGCTATCAAAAAACACAAACCGATTAAAATCACACTGCGCGTGATAAGAGAACTGTTTGGGGTGGTAGCACGCTTCATTTACATTGCTAAAACCATACGCATTTGGTTGTGCAATCATTTGGTTTAAACGCTTAAAGGCATCAAATTGTGCAATATCTACCTGATAGGTTTTCTCCAAACGCACCACATTCAACGCTAATCGCGCATTAAACGCACGACTGATAATAGCGGTATGCGCAGTGATACCTGGCCTGTTTAATTCACGTTTAGCTGTTTCAGGTGTTTTACTCACATCTGGCACATTCACCACTAAAATGGATTTTGCACCCGCGTTTAGCACCCTTTCTAAGGCCTCATTCGCCGCATCAGCTGCCGCACGAGCATCGTTTATCGCCGCAGTTTGTGAGTAAAGCAATGCAGCGCCTCGCACATCGTTGCCACCCACCATCATCACATACAAGGCTTCATCATCAATAGGATGGCTTTGTGCTGCTAAGAACTTAGCGATTTGTGCGATTAAATCATAAAACGTATCGCCCCTTGCTTTAGCACCTGATACCGCATAATTCTGCCCCGAACCACTGCCATAAAACCCGCCTGATGTCGCGGCAGATAAACCTAACTCCCCAGCTAAAACATCGACTGAAACGGGGCCGTTGCTGATTCTATTTTGGTAATAAGGATGCGGCAACTCACCGAGCAACCACGCGCCATAGTGATTGCCTGTATCTGAAAGGCTGTCACCAAACACGACTAATTTTGAGTAATGCGGCGCAGCATTCAGATTAAAGCTATACGCAATGAACAACAAAAAAAACAATGAACACCTTCTAAAAGAAACTGAGCAATTCATCGTCTCATTCACGCCTAAGGCAGGCGCTTTTTCTGGTATTGACGCGCAATAAACCCCATTGCTAAGCGAAACTCTGCATCATCGGTAGTGCGCCCCGATTTAAGAATTTTGAGATGCGTTTTCAACAATTTAAAAGCCGATGCCCAACCGCCATTCATCAAATTCAACGTAGGCAAGCCTGATTTATCTGGCAACCTTACTTTTAAAGTATTTGCCATAATTTGCAAGCGCAGGCATTCGCCTTTATAAATCGCCATACCGCCGCCGAGTTTCTGCCCCAGCCATGTTTTTGCTGAAGTAGGTTTCAGGAATCTCAGGGCTAATTTAGCCACACTTTTCATCCGATCAGCCTTAGACCAGCGCACGAAATCACAATGCCCAATCACAGATGTGCCATACTGCATATAATCGTACAAAGGCGCATCGACATACGCTAATTTGCCTTTACTGAGCGCCGCACAGGCCAGCCAATGATCATGAAAAGCATCGCCCACCCGCTCAGGAAATGGCAGTAACACTTCCAATAAGTCTCGCTTAAACAAGCTCGCTGCACCCGTGACAGTATTGGCTAAAAAAACCGTATCAAAATCTCGGTATTCATTCTTGCGCCCCTGCCAATAACTTTCACTTAACACCTCACCTGATTCATGCACGATGCGCATATCGCTGTACACTAAATCAGCTTGCTCTGAATTGAGCTTATCGACAAGTTTTTGTAATTTATCAGGGTACCAAACATCATCTTGATCCGCAAAGGCGATGAGCTCAGCGTTATCAGGCACATAATCCAACGCGCGCTCGAAGTTATGATAAAAGCCTTGGTTCTCTTCATATCGATACAAGCGAATACGACGTGGATCTAAGGCGCACAATGCCTCAATTTCAGACCAGTCGGCTTTGGGCGAGGCATCATCACAAATGATCAATAACCAGTTTGTATAACTTTGATTTAAAATAGTTTCTAGCTGGCGCGTAAAAGAAGGTATCTCAGGTTGGTACGTCGCCATACAAATGGCGATTAAAGGTGTATCACCCATAGCCATCATTGGCTCAACGTGCGGCCGTTCAGACTCAAGCAGCGTTAGTTTTCCTAATTCTATCTGCTCAGTACTTTGCGCTGAATTGATGACATTTAAATGTATATTTTGAACCCCAATGTGTTCGGGTAAACAGAGCACCTTGATAAAGATTTCTCGTTCATCTGACTGCCCTGCTGAACTTGGAAAAAGCTCAGCAGGAAATATCGCCTCTCCAAGTTGAGCGCTCACACGCTCAATCTTTTTACCGGTCCAGCGCACTGTGCCCCGCAGTAAATAGAACTGCCCCTTGCCAATCACCATGTCGGCTGGAAGCGCTGCTCCTAAAGGTTCGAAAGTTACCTCAGAGGTTTTCTCAGAGATACTTTTCTTAGGCATTTTTCTCAGAAACGCTTTCTTCAGAAAAGACCATGTTCATATTAGCCAAACCAAAGTCTCGTTGGTCGCCATCCACTGCCAAACTAAACACATCATAGCGCCGATCTATGGCGAGATTATCCACCGTATCGTTTAATTGAGCCACGCCTAATGAGACAAAATAACTGCCTTGAATGAGGCAGTTATCAAGCGTGAAATGAATATCAACCTGCTCACCTGCGGCTCTGGCTTCAAGACTTAAATTACGTTCACGCGTATTCGCACCATAGACCGTCGTGCCGTCCAAAGTTTTAATCGTAATGCCGTATATGAGATTATCCATCGCTTCATGAAAATGCACGCGCATGGTGACGTTAATAGCCTCACCTTGTTGCACCACAATAGGATCAAACACGCCATTAGATTCAACGAGATAATCAATGATCTCAGCTTGACGCTCGCCCCACCGATATTCAGAAGCATTATAGCTTCGGCGTAACTTTACGCCATCTATCGCCACATCGGTGTTTAAAACAGATGAAGCCTGTCGTTGATCCTGCTCCACTGCCTGAGCCTTCATAGGCTTCAAACTAGATTGCGCCTTATCTGTCCCTGTCGATTCATCCTCACTTCCAAACAGCATATCTAGATAATCATGCACCACATCACGCGGCTCACCTTGCCGGCGAATCTCTCCTTGATGCAAGAATATTGCACTGTCGCAATAACTGCGGATTAAATCGACTGCATGGGTGACAAATAAAATCGTTTTACCTTCGCGTTTAAAGCGCTCAAATTCTCTAAAACACTTACGCTGAAAGCGAATATCGCCCACTGCCAGCGCTTCATCCACAATCAGAATATCAGGGTCCATATGAATCGAAGTCGCGAAAGCCAAGCGCACATACATGCCGCTGGAATAGGTTTTAACGGGGTGATTGATGTGATCACCAATGTTCGCAAAGGCTGCAATTTCATCGAACTTTTCATCAATCACCGCACGCTCAATGCCCATGATCGCCGCATTCATATAGACATTCTCGCGCCCTGTAAATTCTGGGTTAAAGCCTGCACCCAGTTCAAGCAATGCAGCGATTCGCCCTTTCGTTTGGATACTGCCTTCGGTAGGGCTGAGCGTATTGCAAATCATTTCCAGCAAGGTGGATTTACCCGAGCCATTGCGGCCAATGATACCTACTGTTTGCCCGCTTTCAATCTCAAAATTAGCATTTTTAAGCGCCCAGAAAGGTTTAAAACGCTCCGCTTTCCCCGGAAGAATTAAATCTTTAACGCGGTCTAGTGGCCGCTCATATAAGTGATAACACTTACCCAAACCCTGAACTTTAATAACGGTATTTCGTTCGTTCATGGTTATAAAACGTCTGCAAAGCCTGAGCGTAAGCGCTGAAATAAGGCTAAACCTACCCATGCCACCATCAAACCTAACACCGTATAAAAGCCTAAGCCCATCCAATCAGGCTGCTCGCCATAAATTGCAATTTTACGCATTTGATCCACAATAAAGCTGATCGGGTTTAAATATATCGCGCTTTGCCATTTTTCAGGTAAGCGATCAATCGAGAAAAAGACGGGGCTGATGAATAATAAGATGGTAGAGACAATGCCAACTAGCTGCGCAATGTCTCGCACATAGACCGTCATCGAGGAGATCAGCCAAGATATGCCCATGGAGAGCAGCAACATCGGCATAACGATCACAGGAAACCAGAGCAATGTCGCATGAATCGTCATACCACTGATGAGCATAAACACGATTAGAATCACGAAGCTAATCAGCGCCTGAAAGCAACTCACCAACAAAGTAGACCATGCCATAATCTCTAACGGGAACACCACTTTTTTAACGTATTGTGCATTGCCTGTAATGGCATGGGCAGAGAGCACCATCGGTTCGGTGAATAAGGCATGGATGATCATACCTGAGAATAAAATCACGCCAAAGTTCGCGTCTTCTGCACCTGGGTGATCCCATTTGGCTTTGAACACCACACTGAAAATAAAGCTGTAAACCAACAGCATTAAAAGCGGCGTGAGCAGTGACCACACCATGCCTAACACTGAGCCTCGATAGCGACTTTGTATGCCCCGCTTAGTGAGTTGAAGAATCAGCTCGCTGTGCTTAAATATTGGCCTGAATATATCCCACAAACCTGCGGGATAATGGCTGCGATCTACCGCGTCAACTACCTGATTCATACGCTAGCGTTACGAACCCGTGCTTAACAAACGATACAAATATTGCCCATAAGAATTCTTCTTTAATTCATCCGCCAATACTTCTAATTCGGCATCCGTGATATAACCCATGCGCCAAGCAATTTCCTCAGGACAAGCCACTTTTAAACCTTGGCGGTTTTCAATCGTTGCAATGAAGTTTGAGGCCTCTAATAAGGAATCATACGTGCCTGTATCAAGCCATGCTGTACCTCTGCCTAAGCGCTCAACGGTCAGTTTATCTTCTTCCAAATATAAACGGTTTAAATCGGTTATTTCTAGCTCGCCACGCGGTGAGGGCTTTAAACTTCTTGCCTTTTCTACGACGGTTTCATCGTAAAAATATAAACCTGTTACCGCAAAATTTGATTTCGGCTCTGTGGGCTTTTCCTCTAAATCATAAGCCTTGCCTTGCTCATCAAACGCCACTACACCATAACGCTCTGGGTCTTGAACTTGATATGCAAACACGCGCGCGCCTTTTTTAAGTTCGCTGGCATTTTGTAGGCTTTCAGATAACTGATGGCCGTAAAAAATATTATCGCCTAATACTAAAGCTGATTTATCGTTACCAATAAACTCAGCACCAAGGATAAAAGCCTGTGCTAAGCCGTCAGGCGTGGGCTGCACGCAGTAAGAAAGGTTAATGCCCCATTGCGAGCCATCGCCTAATAATTGCTTAAAACGCGGTGTGTCTTCAGGGGTAGAGATCACTAAAATATCTTTAATGCCTGCTAACATCAGTACGGTTAACGGATAATAGATCATCGGTTTGTCATACACAGGGATGAGCTGTTTTGAAACGCCTTTAGTGATCGGGTATAAACGCGTGCCTGAACCGCCTGCTAATACAATGCCTTTCATGATTTTTCGCTCTTAATATCTGTGCCTAATCGTTCACCATCATAGCTGCCAGCAACCACCGCTTGCACCCAATTTTGGTTATCTAAATACCATTTTACTGTTTTACGCATACCCGAATCAAAGCTCTCTTGTGGTTCCCAATTCAATTCATCTTTAATGCGTGAAGCATCGATGGCATAACGTTGATCATGGCCTGGGCGATCTTGCACATGCTTGATTAACTCTTGATGTGCTGAACCATCTTTCGCAGGGCGTAGATCATCTAAGATCGCGCACACCGCGCTGACCACTTCAATATTATTACGCTCTTCATTACCACCCACGTTGTAACTTCGGCCTTTCGCGCCATTATTCATGATGTGTACCAGCGCGCGCGCGTGATCATCGACATATAACCAATCGCGCACTTGCTTTCCGCTTCCGTAAACAGGAATGGCTTCGCCCTTAAGCACCTTGCCGATGATCACCGGAATCAGTTTTTCAGGATATTGATACGGCCCATAATTATTTGAGCAATTCGATAACACCACGGGCAGGCCGTAAGTCTCAAACCAAGCGCGCACGAGGTGATCAGATGCGGCCTTACTCGCTGAATATGGCGAGCTCGGCTCATAAGGCGACGTTTCCGTAAATAAACCTTCATCGCCTAAACTACCAAACACTTCATCGGTAGAAATCTGATGAAAGCAAAACTTAGCTTGATCCGCTTCATTTAAGCCCGTGTAATAAGCTCTAGCCGCTTCCAATAAATTATAAGTACCGACGATATTGGTTTCGATAAAATCACTGGGGCCATCGATAGATCGATCAACGTGCGATTCTGCCGCTAAGTGCATAATCGCACGCGGTTGATATTGCGCAAATAAAGCATCAATTTTATCGCGATCTCGAATATCTACCTTTTCAAAATGATAACGCGCGTTCGAGCGCTCATTTTCAAAGGTAAGTTCATTACCGGCATAGGTTAAGCAGTCAATATTAACCACTTCATCGGTGTGGTCATCTAATAAATGCCGCACTACCGCTGAACCAATAAAGCCCGCTGCACCGGTGACTAAAACTGTATTATTCAATGTTATTTTCTCTTTAAAATATCTGTTAAACGGCAGCCTAAATTGCTAGGCTGCGGCTAAATGCTGTTGCCAAAGATGCTGTACATACCGCCCAACACCCGTATTCACATCATCGAAATCATGACCATAGCCCGTGGCTTTTAACGCACTGATATCCGCCTCAGTAAAACTTTGATACTTACCATTGAGCGCTTCT
>JAZGFQ010000273.1:0-6041 GCA_036479635.1 Arenicellales bacterium | reverse complement strand
GTTACCGCTCATGCACCACGGCATGTTGATGGTGGGCATTCCTTTTGCAGGCACACCGTTATCCAGCACGCAATCAGGTGGCACACCTTATGGCGCGAGCCATGTCGCAGGCGCGGATAATAAAAATTCTTTCAGCGAGGATGAGAAGAAATGCGCTAAAATTTTAGGTCAGCGCATCGCGCAGTTTGCGCTGAAATTATCGGCCTAGTCATTTAATAATAAGTTCAAAATAGGTGGTATCCACTGCACTGGTGTATCTGAAAAATAGCGAACACCCGTTGCGTGTTGCGCGATAAACCCAGCAAAGCTTGAGCTGCGACTAAAGCCATTTTGAAAGCCAGTGATACCGCAACCATAACTAAACACACTCACCCCTGCCAACACTGCTTGGCTTTTTATCTGCGCTACTAAAGGCCCACCGCTGTCTTGGTTGCATAAAGCAGGATCGAACTCACCGCCTCCTGCACACACCATGTTCGGATATATTGTTTGCACCGAGCCGTATTGATCATTGCACGTTGCATTATTAACGATGCGTAAACTGCCTTGTTGTAAGGTATTCGAAACGGGCCCGAGATTGTCGGTATATCCCCAGCCCAGAATAGTCGCTGGCACACCTGATAATGAATGCTCGCCGTTATACACTGCCAAAGTAGGCTTACTGGAGGCTTGGCTTAAATGCAATAAGGCGATATCTGCATTTAAAATTGGGCTGTTGAAATCAGGGTGCACGATAATTTGATCAACACTGATGCGTTCAGCGCCACTGGCATTATTGAGCGTATATAAACCCACCGCCGCATCGATTGAATCATTCTCTAAACCATTCACACAGTGCGCTGCCGTGAGCACCCATCGCGGCGCGATTAAACTGCCGCCACAATAAAAGCCATTTTTAATGCTACGGCTGGCAATAATCAGCCCCACCATCGATGGCCACTGCTCAGCCGTTGCGGTTTCGCCTCGTTTAATCGCTGCGGCATTAAAAGGCAGCAGCAGTGCGACAAATGAAATAATGATTTTCAACAATATTCTCTGTATAAATTAAAATTGACCTTATAAAATTGTAGCATACCGTATTTTAAGCGCCCTTAGCCCCTATGATTCAACACTTATCCAATCCGTATTCCGCACAAACTTGGTGCCACGCTGCTCGAGAAGCCGGCCATTCTATTGGCTTTGTCGCCACCATGGGGGCATTGCACGAAGGTCACGCAAGCCTAATCCAGCGCGCCTTGATTGAAAATGATCATGTCGTGGTGAGCATTTTTGTGAACCCTTTGCAGTTTAACAAAACAGAAGATTTAGACAAATACCCCCGAGATGAAGCCGCTGACATTGCATTGCTAGAGTCACTCGGCGTTAGCCTAGTATTCACAGGCACACCTGCGCAATTTTTGGGTGAGGCTGAACATCATCAAACCACTGAATTAAAAAGCCCTGGCATTTATGCGCAAGGTTTAGAGGGTGATTATCGCCCGGGTCATTTTGAGGGTGTGCGTGAAGTGGTCTCACGTTTGTTTGGTTTTGTGGGCCCTTGCCGTGCTTATTTTGGCGAAAAAGATTACCAACAAGTTAAAATTATTGAGCAGCTTGCCGAGGAAATGAACGACATCGAGGTTATTGCGTGCGCGACATCCCGCGAGGAAAGCGGCTTAGCGCGTTCTTCAAGAAACCAGCGTTTATCTGTGCGAGGCAAACAAGACGCCGCTATTATTTATCAAGCCATGCAAGTGGCGAATGATCTCTGGCAACAAGGCGAACGTCAGCCGAAAACCCTACAAGCCGCTATGTTAGCTGTATTAGAAACTTCATCTATTGATTTAGAGTATGCACAGGTTCGCGATCCATCTCATTGGACAGCGCAGCAGCCTGAGCATGATATAAAACAAGCTCGGGTTTTTATTGCTGGAAATATTGAAGGGGTGCGTTTGATTGATAATGCAGCGATGGGGAATATTATATTTAGATGAATATCTTGCATAAATCGACACAACATCAAGCCAAATTAATTTATTTTCTTCCAAACCCTAACACTTAAAGGCCATTGCGCTCGGCATTTTACATCCGCATTGCCCCACGCGTTCAATAGATCAACATAAATTGTTTCCACAGGATTGGTACCATATTTTAGTTGGTACTTTTTCACCGCTGACCAAGTACATAAATAACCGATGAGTTGAGATAAATCCCACTGCACAGTCATTTCAAATAAAGGTGTGCTCGCCGGCTTAAAGGGCAGGCTTACATCTTTATAACCCGTTTCAACTATTTTTCGTTCAAACGCCCAAAAGTCTCCCAAGGTATCATCATATAAACGGTATATGATGTCGTCCACTTCAGGGTGAATGGATAATAAATTATATGTCCACACGGCAATCAACCCATGCCTCTTTAATACCCGACTAGCCTCGGTGGAAAAAGCACCCTGATCAAACCAATGAAATGCCTGAGCAACCGTTATTAAATCTATTGAATTAGATTGAATATGGCTTTGTTCTGCAGTAGCAACATGATATTGAACCCCAGAACATTGAACTGCCTGATCTATTTGCGCTTGGCTTGCGTCCGTTGCGATAACCTTAACAAAATGCTTGGCCAATGAACATGCAGCCTGCCCATTACCGGTAGCACAATCCCATACGCAGGTATTATTGTCAGAAATAGAAGCTAAAAAACAGAACAGTGATTCGGGGTAGTCTGGTCGAAACTGATTATATTTCGAGGGTTGATCTGAAAAATAGTCTTTGAAAATAAGCGGAGTAGGCATATGCTTCCAAAAAAATGGGGCGTTATGCAGCCGCTTGAGAAACGACCACTAAACGATCTAACTTCTCTAGTGCCTTGCCGCTCTTTAAAGTCTCTTGTGCCAATATCACGCCATCAGCCAAGCTTGCCGCTAAATCGCCCGCGTATAAAGTAGCGCCTGCATTGAGCGCCACCATATCAAACGCAGGGCCAGCCTTCCCTGATAAAGCATCTCGGATCAATGCTAGGCTTTCATTAGAATCTTTAATCAACAAACTATTTAATGATTGGCTCTCAATCCCAAAATCTTCAGGTTTGATTTCATAGGTGGTGATCTCGCCATTTTTTAGCTCGGCTACTGACGTAGTACTTGCCAATGAAATCTCATCTAAGCCATCGGCCGAATGCACTACTAAGGCGTGTTGGCTGCCTAGTTTGCCTAATACCTGCGCCATCGGTTTAACCCAAGCATGCGCGAATACGCCCGTGAGTTGATGCGTGGCATGCGCAGGGTTGGTCAATGGGCCTAATAAATTAAACACCGTTCTCACTGCGATTTCTTTACGCGTGGCAATGGCGTGTTTCATGGCAGAATGATGCATCGGCGCAAACATAAAACCTATGCCGCATTGCTCGATACATTCCGCCACTTGTTCAGCTGAAATATTGATATTCACCCCCGCCGTTTCAAGTAAATCCGCACTGCCTGAATTACCCGATGCTGCACGATTACCATGCTTTGCCACTGTGCCGCCTGCGGCCGCCACCACAAACGCACTGGCGGTTGAAACGTTAAATAATTTTGCACCATCACCGCCTGTACCAACGGAATCAATAATACGATCGGCCTTGATTTTCACTGGCGCGGCTAAATTACGCATAATCGTAGCCGCCCCGACCACTTCGTCCACCGTTTCGCCTTTAATCGCCAACGCCACTAGAAACCCGCTGATTTGCGAAGGTGTCGCCTCACCCCCCATAATGGCAGACATCACATCCTGCATCTCATCTTGGCTTAGGTTTTGGCCTTGCATCAAGGCTTTTAGGGCAGTTTGAATATTCATTATTAACAACAGTTATTTATATTTTTAAGATAAATAGATTATGATTGACCTTGATCTAATGTCAAGCCAGCCAATGAATAAAACACCTCTCTACCAAGGCCAATGCTTATGCGGCAAAATTACTTATGCTTTTAAGAAATTTCATGGCCCGATTGGCCATTGCCACTGCAAAATGTGCCAACGCTTTTCAGGTTCAGCATTTGCCACTTATGCCTGCGTATTAAAATCAGATTTCCATTGGGAATCTGGCGAGCACCTTCTCAGCGCTTATGTTGCTGAGAACGACACCACGCGGCAATTTTGTAAACAGTGCGGGGCAGGCTTAACCTTTGCCAGCACGCATGGCCCCGATGAAATTGAAATTGCCTTAGGGACTCTAAACCAACCTCTGGCGAAAGGCTTGGCTGTGCCTATGCCTGATGCACATATTTATCTAGATTCAAAAGCATATTGGTTCACGCCCAATGATAATTTAACCTGCTACGCGGCCTACCGAGATGGTGAGCCTTTATAAGCCCACCCTTACCTTGAGGAAAATCAAACATGAATAACACTGTATTAGTGCCCTTAGCGCAAGGTTGCGAAGAGCTTGAAGCGATCACCATCACCGATTTACTCACGCGCGCAGGCGTGGAGGTGATTACTGCAGGTTTAGATAATGAAGTGGTTGTGGCAGCTCGCGGCACGCAAATCATTCCCGATACCACGCTTGATGAGATATTCAAACAAGGCCAAGAGAACAGTTTTGATATAATTGTTCTGCCTGGCGGCTTACCTGGCGCAGATAATCTTGACCAAGACCCGCGTATTTTATCTATGCTAAAGCAGCAGGTTTCAGATGATAAGAAAGTCGCTGCCATTTGCGCTGCGCCTAAAGTGTTCGCCAACGCGGGGCTTTTAGACGGAAAAACCGCCACGGCCTACCCAGGTACTTTAGAGAAACTAAATTTAAATAACACTCGTATCACGGCTGAGGCTATAGAAATAGAGGGTAATGTCATTACTTCTCGCGGCCCCGGCACGGCCATGGATTTTGCTTTAACGCTGATAGAAATATTAAGCGGCAAAGAAAAACGAAATGAAGTTGAAACAGCCTTGGTGCGCACTTAAGCATAGCCCGTTAAAAACATGACACACGATATCATCACTCAACGTCTGCACACTTTTTTCCCAACGCTACATGCTGCCTTGCCGCAGCTGCCCGCTTCTATTTACCAGTTAGTCACGGTTCCCAGTAACACCACTATTTTTGATATTGGCAGCCAATGTGAGCAATACCTATTGCTGACTCAGGGCAGTGTCAATGTCAAAATGACGACTAAGAACGGCAAGACCATTTCTCTTTATCGCGTCACCGCGGGGCAATCTTGTGTGATTACCACCGCCTGTTTACTCGGCAACCAACATTACCCCAGCACAGGCGAATCAGAAACAGACATTGAAGCCTTAAGCGTTTCTCATACTGATTTTAACCATGCTTTGGCTAAATCCGTGCCTTTTCGGCAATTCGTTTTCGACAGTTTAGGCCATCGCCTCAGCAAAATGATGGCGCGCATAGAAACCATCAATTTCACCTCTATCGATAACCGTGTCGCCTCAACACTCTTATCGCTGAGCGAAACATCTCCCCAGATAAACATCACTCATGAAGCCTTTGCCGAAGAAATTGGCACTGCAAGAGAAGTGGTCAGTCGTCATTTAAAGAAACTTGAAGCCAAGCACATCATTGAAATGCACCGCGGCCAAATTCTGATCAAAGATATTAAACAATTAAATGCGCTATGTGACTAAGTCACAGACAAACTTTTGACAGATCACTAAGCTCCGCCTACATTAATTTTTTCAGAGAATTACCATGAGTAAAAATGTAGGCAATATCGAACGTATAATTCGAATCGTAGCGGGCTTAGTATTAATTGGTTTAGAAATTACCGGAAACTTCCCGTATTCTCCTTGGGGCTGGATTGGCGTTGTGCCATTATTAACTGGCATCATCGGTTGGTGCCCGCCTTATGCTATTTTCGGCATGAGCACTTGCAAGGCAAAAACGCTTAAATAGGTTTACACTTCACTGATCTAAAGCCTAGCGTTTGCTAGGCTTTTTTTTGCTTATAATTTGATGTGATGAATCGACCCTAAATATTTACTAGGATGGCGCGCAACGATTTGCTCATGGATGCTTCGGTAGCCCAACCTTGGCACGTCAGTCACGAGCAACAAACCTTCTTG
>JAZGFQ010000272.1:0-8127 GCA_036479635.1 Arenicellales bacterium | reverse complement strand
ACTTAATTTAATCTAATGCAAAAAATCATATCAAAGACCCTCTTTAAACTTCTTATCTTAGGCCTGCTTACTTTAAGCCCGCTCGCCCATTCAGACGTCTTAGTGCTAATCCACGGCTATATGGGCTCTCCCTCATCTTGGGAGTTCAGTAAAATCAACGCACAACTTGAGCAAGATGGCTGGCAACGCGGTGGCCTGATTATCCCTGATACCCAAGAATATTTCTCTGACCCTGCCCAGAAGTTTACGATTAAAGAGGCGCAAAACATCAGCTTTGTGGTTGATATGCCGTGGATGCTCCCCCTAGAAGAACAAGCCTCATATTTAAACATTGCACTAAAACAAGTGATGACATTACGCCCTGAGGAAAATATCAGCCTCATCGGCCATTCAGCGGGCGCCTTAGCCGCACGCCTATGGCTAATCCAACATTACAACCCTGCGATAGTGCGCTTGATTAGCATTGCTGCACCTAATTTAGGCACGCCACGCGCAATAGATGCATTAAGAGTCACCAGCGCAACGATTGGCCCGATTGATGCCATGCGTAATTTATTTGGCGGCAAACTTTATAATACCGTGCGCCGTTCTCGGAAATTAGTCCGTGAGTTCACACCACCGAGTAAACGTAACCAAAATATTTTATATTGGATGAACCAGCAACCGCACCCTGAGATTGAATATATCTCGATTGTGCGCGAAGACCGCCGTGGCCGAGATCAAGATTGGTTGATGAGCGCCGACAGCCAAGATTTGAATAATGTGCCTGCTTTAAGAGGGAAATCTGAGGCGTATATTGTGAATCAATCGCACGAATTACACCCTGAAGATGGTGCCTTGATTGCGTCTTTATTGCGCCAGAAGTAGGCTGCATGACGAGTCTTCGACCTTGGCTAATCTCCGATCTTAGCGAAGTATCGCCCTCGAGTGTCGCCCTCGAATATCGCTTGTGGATTGCCGCGCTTTGCTCGCAATGACGCGGCATTCTTATTTATAGAACTGCCAACGCTGAACCTGCATATTCGCCTTATCAACCTCATAACGTATAGATTTACCCACAGAACCTCTAGATAAGCCAATCACGTTACCGTTTTCATCTTTCTCTGCCAACAGTAACGCACGAAAAATTACGATGTAATGATCTGCACTTTCAGCGAAACCAATCTTATAATGCTGTAAATCCTTTTGTTTTGCGCTTAAACTCTCATGCCGAAGGAAGCCTTCATACGCGACTTGCCATGCAGTCAAATACACGGCTGGCACCATTTCTTGTTGGTTAAATTTCAAGCTTTGTTCATCGCGCGGCGCGCAGATATAACCATCATCGTAAGTGCATTTCTGCCCTGCATTGCAGGCCGTTGTAACAAACAAACAAGCACTGACGATAGCGAATTGTCTGAGCCTCTTCATTTTGCGATAGCACCTAAATTAATGACTCTATTTTTTCGATGATCATGCCATAAAAATTTGCCCCCTGGCGTGCCTAAATAACCATCTACCTTGGAAGATTGGTTGTTCGCCAAATCAGCAAAAGAAAATTCTTCGCTACGGTAACGCGGGTCAAACGCGCCATGTGTATGAAAAGACGCCAGCGGCTGCCCGCCTGATGGAATCAATGATTTTGGCAGCAAAATGCTGTCTATATTGCCATGAATAGGCTTAGTAAAGGTATAGCGATCATCTGGTGTTCGATAAACCCAGCCACCATATTCACGTTTCTCACGCACCGAAACGGGGTTGATTTCGTTCAATGCACGCTTGCCGACGGCATGTTGATCTGCCAACCTAACATTAGAATCTTGCCCATCAGACCCAGAACTCACCAACGCTGCCATTAAGACTGCGCCACCTGCTAAATATCCCCAGCCTTTAGGGTTTAAACGTTTGTCTTTATTTTCGCCCGCAGCGAAGCGGTTGCTCCCTAAAGCACGGCGAATACCGAACATAATACGCTGACTGGCAGGCTCATCTAGCAATGGGTTTTGCTGCCTATGCACAGAGACATTAAATTGGTTCGCGCTCTGATTCGAGAAATCCAAAGACAACTGCTGAATCTCGCCGCCTGCACGGTGCTTAATCATGGACCAATTAAACGCACCCGAACCTGATGCCAAATCAAATTCAGACCCAACACTCAATGCCTGCCCAACCACATCATCACCGCGCCGCACCCACATCATGTGGCCATTGAGCGCGCCAACATTACCGCCTAGGTAATGTGTGTAACGATGCGCTAAGTGATCGGCTCTTAGCTGTGCCGTGCCGACTTTAAGCTCGGTTTTGGCGTTTATTTGCCGCGCCCATTCAAGGTTACTAAAACGGTAATCTGCCCGCGAACCGCCATGAAAATAATAAGGGTCGATATCAGAATATGAGCCCGATAAACGGCTGAATCCTTGGCTCTGCCCCGTTAGCAAGCTAAATCGATTTGCGCCCACACTTAAACCTAACGCAGCGTGCTGCTCTTGCGCGTTTAAACGGGTATAGCCTGAAACAACGGTATTTTTTCCTAAGGCGTAACTTGGTAGTATCGTATCTAGCGACACACCATCGCTGGCAGATAAACGCCGATTTTGATTAACAGAGAATTGTGATGTTTGCTCGATAGTTTCATCGAATTGCATCGGCTGAATCGCAGACAAAGGCGCCGCACTTAAAGGCGAGATTGCCAACACCAGCATCGCATTTAAAACCAACATAACCGCTAATTTAATCCTTAAATTCATTTCATTCACAACAACATTAATTTTGAATAAAACCATTCTAGCACGATCTTTTAAGCCAAAGCCAGATTATCCCATCAGAGCCCTAGCGTTTACGCGTGTTTATGCGATAATCCAGCGCCATTTTTTTCATCGCTTAACTCGGAGATCGCTGTGTTTTCAACCGCTAATATCACCATTCAATTTGGCCCTAAACCTTTATTTGAAGACATCTCTGTCAAATTCGATGAGGGCATGCGTTATGGCTTGATCGGCGCCAATGGTTCAGGCAAATCAACCCTCATGAAAATCTTAGGTGGCGATCTAGAGCCTACTTCTGGCGTGGTATCCCTCACCGAAAACGAGCGCATGGGCAAACTACGCCAAGATCAATTCGCTTTCGAGGGAAATAAAGTCATCGATACGGTCATCATGGGCCATGAGCGCTTATGGGAAGTCAAAGCTGAGCGTGATCGCATCTATTCTTTACCCGACATGAGCGAAGAAGAAGGCATGAAGGTGGCAGATTTAGAAGTCGAATTTGGCGAATTAGACGGTTATACCGCCGAAGCACGCGCGGGCGAATTACTCTTAGGCTTGGAAATCGAAGAAGACACGCACTTTGGCTTGATGAGCGAAATTCCACCTGGCTTAAAATTACGCGTATTGCTCGCGCAAGCCTTGTTTTCTGATCCAGACATCCTGTTGCTCGATGAGCCGACCAACAACCTAGACATCAACACCATTCGCTGGCTGGAAGATATTATCAACCAGCGCAAAAGCACCATGATCATCATCTCGCATGATAGGCACTTTTTAAACAGCGTCTGCACGCACATGGCCGATTTAGACTACGCCTCGCTCAATGTATTCCCGGGAAACTACGATGAATACATGCTCGCCGCCACCCAAGCGCGCCAGCGGATGTTATCGAACAATGCCAAAAAAGAATCGCAAATCAAAGAACTGAAAGCCTTTGTGGCACGTTTCTCTGCCAACGCATCAAAAGCGCGCCAGGCCACTTCGCGCTCGAAACAAATTGATAAAATCCAACTAGAAGAAGTGAAAGTTTCTAGCCGTGTGAATCCATACATTAATTTCGACCAAGAGAAAAAGCTGCATCGTTTCGCGCTAGAAATGGAAAACTTAGCACAAGGTTACGACGATTTACCGTTAATTAAAGATCTTAACTTAATTTTAGAAGTCGGCCAGCGCATCGCAGTGATCGGCCCGAACGGTATCGGAAAAACCACGCTCATGGAAACTTTGATCGGCAATATTGAACCGAAAAAAGGCAAATTGAAGTGGTCTGAAAACGCCAACATTGGTTATTACGGCCAAGACCATGCACATGAGTTTAATCAAGACATCACCGTGTATGATTGGATGGCAGGCCACGCTAAGCCCGGCGAAGAAGAACAGGTGATTCGCGGCACATTAGGCAGAATGTTGTTCTCTAGAGATGATATCAAAAAACAAGTGGGCGTGTTATCCGGTGGTGAGCAAGGGCGCATGATTTTTGGCCGCTTAATGCTGCAAAACCCGAATGTGTTGATTATGGATGAGCCGACCAACCACTTAGACATGGAATCGATTGAGTCATTGAATATGGCGCTGGAGAATTTCCAAGGCACCTTGATTTTCGTCAGCCATGACAGACAATTCGTTTCCTCTTTAGCCACTCAAGTGATTGAAATGTCCCCCGACGGCATTCGCCACTTCATGGGCGATTATGAATCGTACCTTGAGACTCAAGAAAGCTAATATCGCGCTAAAGCCTCTGCCTATCAGCAGGCTAGGCTTATGTACGAACTAGCCGCATTAGGCGCGGCCTTAAGTTGGACATTCGCCGCGCTATTAGCAGGCGATCTCAGCCGTAAATTAGGCGGCATTACTTTTAGCCGCCTAAGGAATGTAGGCGTTTTTTTGGTGCTATTGATTTTCGTTTCTGCCGGCCAACTCTGGGGCAGCATCAACAGCACCAACCTCGGCATCATCTTACTCTCAGGCTTTGTCGGCATCGCCATCGGCGACACCTTCCTATTCAGCGCCATGCAACGGCTAGGACCAAGACGCGCACAAATTTTATATGCCTGTAATGCCCCCATCACTGTGTTACTCGGTATCATGTTTTTAGGCGAACGCCTGACTTGGAGCGGTGTATTGGGCGTAATATTAGTGTTCTTCGGTGTGGTCTCAGCCATTATGTGGGGCAAGCCGAAAACTAAAGGTGAGGCAGTGCATCGCTGGGAGACCACCGAAGGCAAACTGGGCATTGCGATTGTGCTGGGCTTAATCGCCGCATTGGGGCAGGCTGTCGGTGCAATTATCATCAAGCCTGCATTAGATGCGGGCGCGCATCCGATGGCGGTTTCAACGCTGCGCGTGGGCGTATCCGCACTCTTCCTAACCTTGATGTTTACATTCAGAAACATCGAAAATCCACAAACAATTAGAGGTCAAGATTGGCTGAAGTCCACCTTTAATGGTGTGCTGGCGATCGGCATTGGAATGTCTTTATTGCTCTATGCCTTTTCAATCGGCGATGTCGGCATTGCCTCCATGCTCTCCACCACCCAAGCGGTCATGTTGCTTCCGGTCATTTGGATAAAAACCAAACAGCGCCCTGCTTTAGGTGCTTGGGTGGGCGCGTTGATGGTGATTGCAGGCGCATCAATTATTTTTGGGCTTTAAGGGCCGAAGGCATTGATTCACAAAGCCTTCTAGACTACCCTTCGCATCCGTTTTTTATCCTTCAGAAAACGATTCGGAGAGGTGCCAGAGTGGCCGAATGGACTTGCTTGGAAAGTAAGCGTGCCTTCACCGGCACCGGGGGTTCGAATCCCCCCCTCTCCGCCATTTCCTATATTCACGAGGCTTTAGCCCCGTGAATATAGGAAACAACGAAGGTGGGTTTGGTTCTAACCAGTTCGAAAAAATCGTCAGGAACGATTTTTCACGAGCGTATGCGAGCCCGAAGGGTGAAGCCCATGGATGGGCTGAATAATCCCCCCCCCGTAAAAAGCATGCCACCCTTTAGCCCCGTGAATATAGAAAACAACGAAGGTGAGTTTGGTTCTAACCAGTTCGAAAAAATCGTCAGGAACGATTTTTATTCACCTCATCCATGAGGCTCACCCCTTCAGGGCTAACGTGAAAATTCTTTCCAGAAGAATTTTTCACGAGCGAACGCGAGCCCGTAGGGTGAAGCCCATGGATGGGCTGAATAATCCCCCCCGCATGTCAACTTAGCCCAATGATTACCGCAAGCTTGGCGAGGTATCGCCCTTGGCTCTGTTCACAATGACTGGTTCCTTTTCAGTCTTGAGTTTCGCCTCATTCCAGCATAAACAACAGCGCTCCTCTTAAAGAGATGCTTTTACTCAGCAATTTCATTCAACGGCTCACAGAACCCGAATCTTGCAAGGCCGCAATACGCTTTTCTAACGGCGGATGCGAGGCAAATAAATGGCTAAACTTGCTCGGCACACCTGCAATACCGAAGGCGGCCATTTGTTCGGGTAAATCAGCGGGTGCGTGAACAGATTGCAAACGCTCTAAAGCAGCCACCATATTTGCTTTGCCTGATAACTCACCTGCACCTGCATCAGCCCTAAATTCGCGGTAGCGACTAAACCATGAGACGATCATGGAAGCAAAAACACCCAGCACCATTTGCGCCACCATCACCGTGGCGAAATACGCCATGCCATTACGGCCATCACGCCCGCCCGATAATGCGCCCGCAATAATACGCGCGAAGAACATTACAAATGTATTGACCACGCCTTGAATTAAAGTGAGCGTGACCATATCGCCATTCGCCACATGGCTGATTTCATGCGCCAACACCGCTTCAGCCTCATTTTGGCGCATATTATTTAATAGGCCCGTGCTCACTGCCACCAAGGCATCGTTCTTTTTCATGCCTGTGGCAAAGGCGTTCACGTCAGGTGAATCATAAATCGCGACATCAGGCATACCAATGCCTGCTTGTTCAGCTTGTTTTTTGACGGTTTCGAACAGCCACTTTTCTTGGGCATTGCTCGGGCTTTCGATCACCTGTGCACCCGTAGAACGCAACGCCGATTTTTTTGACATCATCAAAGAGACGAACGCGCCGCCCATGCCGAAAATCGCCGTCATCACTAATAAACCTGAGGTATTTTGTCCCAGCGCTTGATCAATGCCAAAAATACGCATAACGATGCTCAACACCGCAATCACGGCGATATTGGTTAAAGAAAACAACATGATGCGACTAAACATAGGGCGACCCTCAATAATTTGATAAACTTACCCTAAATATGCCATTTAACTCAAATATTTCAAGCTAATGATCGAAAAACGCGAACAAATCCGCCTGATGCACGCCCCTTTTATTCATGCCATGGCCAAAGCTTGCTCGAATGAACAAGCACGCCTAGCCTTTGAACCGCAAATTAAAGTGCTGCAAAAAGAAGGCTGGAATGATTTAGCCGTGGTGGCACAAAGAATGCTTAACGGTGAGCGCAGTGAAACCTTATTGCACGGCTTAGATGATGAAGACGTGATTATTGTCAGCGCGATTTTAGACGGCATTCAAAACCCCAACACCTTGCCAGACATCAAAGCTCAAGGCCAAGCTTCAGATGCCGCGCCTGGCTTAGCATCCATCATTCATGCCGCAGGTAGCGGTGATGCGGGCGCATTGAATGCCTTATCTATCATGGCTGAACAGATGTCTCAAACCGGCGGCGCAATGGCTGAAATTGCGGGTGCGATAAAGCGTTTAGTGGATGGTGAACGTGATTTTGATGTGCTGAGTAAAAAAATGCGCGGGGATAGTAAAGACTTGTTGATTGGGATTTTAAATGAATTAGGGAAGTTGACGGTACAGTAAGCCCTCTATCTTCTTCTTGTCACTGCGCGATAATCCAGTGTGATAGCTTGCTAAGATCGAAAACGAATGATAAAGCATCATAATCATTACGAGACTGCCGCGCTTACGTTCGCAGTGACAGTAGGCGTTTTAGACACAAAAAAACCTGCTTACGCAGGCTTTTTATTTCAATTCTAAAGCAGGCGCTAGAACGGAATATCATCATCAAAATCATCGTAAGCACCGCCGCCTTGTGTTGGTGCAGCTGCCGCAGCTGGCTTAGCCTGAGCTTGTTGGGGGGCAGCTTGCTGCTGACCACCGCCGCCTGCACCATACGCTGGTTGAGATTGATCCATGCCTTGATCAAAACCACTGCCGCCGCCTGAACCACCACCTGAGCGGCCGCCTAACATTTGCATCTCGTTGGCAACGATTTCAGTGGAATATCTATCTGCACCCGTTTCTTTATCTTGCCACTTACGTGTTTGCAATTTACCTTCGATGTAAATCTGCGAGCCTTTTTTAACGTATTCCGCGACGATTTCCGCCAAACGGTTAAAGAAC